>JBGUEB010000155.1:0-8349 GCA_041821565.1 Gammaproteobacteria bacterium
GTACAGACACTGCCTGGACCTATACCAACCTTGACAATATCGGCGCCACTTAAGACCAATTCTTCGGTCATTTCACCGGTAACGACGTTGCCGGCAATAATTACAATAGCGGGGAAAGCGTCCCTGAGCTGCTTGATAAATTCAGAAAACCGTTCCGAATATCCATTCGCGACATCGACACAAACATACTTCAAATGTTTACCAGTGGTTTTGTATACGGTGTCGAATTTTTCGAAGTCCTGTTCGGTTATGCCCATCGAATAGGCTACATTTTCCGCCCGATTTGTGTCGTCTTTATTGAAAAAATCAATCAGTTCTGCAGTTCCATAGTTTTTTACCAGGCAGGTAAAAAGGCCAAGACTGGCAAGCTTATCGGCCATTTCAAAAGTACCGACACCGTCCATATTAGACGCCATGATAGGGATTCCCCGGTAGTGGGAATCGGAATCTTTACTTTTAAAATTACGGAAACTGAAGTTGCGAAACAATTCAACGTCCTTGCGACTACCCAGGGTACTGCGCTTGGGCCTGATCAATACGTCTTTGTAGTCGAGTTTACTGTCGTCTTCAATTCTCATGGTTTTGTTTTGTGGCTATTTTAAGGAATATATCCTGCGCGACATTATCACGATTTTGATTGATGGGACAGGACTCAAAACTACCGTATTTATCCGCAATCGGGACCGGTCTATCACCTGATTATAGGTAAATTCGAATAAATGTGGTTGCAAATAATACCAGGTTTTGAAACCTCGCCCTGGTTCGTCATAGCCAGGCAAATATTTATTGAACCGATAGAGATTTAGCCAATCCAATATAAGGCAACAAGCTAAATCGGAGATATTATTATGAAAAGACATTTTTATATTAGCGAAGATTTGGATGACCTTGATCGTATAGAGGTGGAACTGGAAGCAGGGGGTGTTCATAAACCGCAAATACATGTGTTTAGCAAGGATGAAACCGGCGTTGAAATGCATGACCATCTTCACAATGTGGAATCGGTGTTCAAGAATGATGTTGTTCATGGCACCATCACCGGCGCATGGGTAGGGCTGGCTATCGCGACCCTGATACTCATTGTTACCTCGTATAGTAACTGGACCGAGACCTATACCTGGATGCCGTTTATCTTCCTGTCGATTGTCATGTTTGGTTTTTGTGCCTGGGCGGGAGGACTGTATGGAATTCAGGAGCCGCACAGGGATTTTAAACGCTTCGCACCCCAGCTCAGAGCAGGCAATCATGTGTTTATCGTCGATGTAGATCCAGAACAGGAAGCCGGTCTGGATCGAGTAGTACGGGCGCATCCGGGATTGCTGTTGGCAGGAACAGGTAAGGCAACGCCACGTTGGGTGGTCGTAGGTCAGCACAATATTAAAAAATTTACCTCGGATACTTTTCCCTAGTATCATATTTTTTGAGGTATCATGGGGCCAGGGAAGGTTGTATTGTAAGGCTTTCCGCTGGTGTAAGCCTGGAAGGGGTAGTTGATTGCGCATGTCTGATTCTTCCCGTGAAACCCCGGTGTTGCTTATCGACCTTGATGGCGTTCTGTATCAGGGGGGCAGTGCCGTTGCCGGAGCAGCCGATACCATTGGCTGGATTAGCTCGAGAAAGATACCGCATCTTTATGTGACCAATACCACTTCAAAATGCCGCAGCTCATTACTGGAGAAATTTAAACAGCTCGGTATCAAGGCTGAAGCAAAAGATATTTTCACACCGATAATTGCCGCTTCAGAATGGTTAAACAATCGCGACCTAAAACGTGTGGTTTTTTTTGTGCCAGATAATGCTTTAACCGAGTTCGATGGTTTTGAGCAACTTGATTACAGAACGGCGACATCAGTCGATGCGATTGTGATTGGAGATCTTGGCGACGAATGGAGTTATGCAAAGCTGAACCAGGCTTTTCGATTGTTGATGGCCGAGCCCAGGCCGGTTTTGATTGCGCTTGGATTAACCCGATTCTGGCAAGCGGCTGATGGTTTGCGGCTGGATGTGGCACCCTTTGTGAAGGCGCTTGAATATGCTTCCGCCAGCGAGTCGGTGGTGCTTGGCAAACCTTCACTGGCCTTTTTCGAATCGGCACTGGGTCTGTTAAATGCGGAGGCGAAAAATTCAATCATGATAGGAGACGATATTGTCGGCGATATTGAGGGAGCCCAAAAGGCTGGAATACGCGCCATCCTGGTAAAAACAGGGAAATATAGAGAGCGGGATTTAAACGGTCAGATCAGGCCCGATGTAATTCTCGATTCAATAGCAAACCTGCCCGCCTGGTGGGAAGAAAACATTGCCTGAAGGTTTCCAAAACTGGAACTGCTTTAAATCAACCCGGCTCTGGCTCAGGCCAGGGCCCGCTCGATATCAGCAAAAGTATTGGCCCTTGGTGATAATTCGATTTTTATATTCAGGCGTTTTTCAATTTGGGTAGAAGAAAACATACCACTAATCGCCTGGCTGCCATCGGGCAGGTCCTCTGATACCAGGACATGCTGGCGACCACTGGTTTGCATGGTTTCGACAATGTCTCCCAGCCGCGATCTTGAAATATCGGAAAGCACCAGGGATTCGAGGCGACTCATCGGTGTCATGATGTCAAGAGCAGTTATTTCCTCACGTTTACCGCCATGCTCCTGAATGTATTGCAGTGGTTTCTCGCCAAAAATATCATTGTAAGTTACCAGGCCGAGCAAGACATCGTCACGCTCTGCAACAAAAAGCAGGCGCACACCGCAGGCAATCATTTTATTGTTAATTTCTTCGATGCTGGCGTTGGCAGTGGTAGCAAATGGTCGAATATGATTGAAATCGGTCATCATCGAAAGAGCCGGATCATCGAGCGTTATATCTGCTGAGCGGGCACGCCTGTTATGCGTGATGAGGGTTCCGGACGGCAGGAATCTATAGGTCAGGGACTGATATTCGTTATTCACAATAGCCACCTCCTGAGTAAGCTGGCAGGTGGCGTAAAATGAATCTTCTTGCCCGAATGTTATGAATCGGAAATTATCGCGCCGATTCTACCGGCAAACATATTGGTATAATGCCTTCGATTCAGGCAATACCGGCATTTGCCACTAAAACATCCCAGGACATCGGTTTATCCGACTTTCTGTCACCTGGCGGCAACAGTATAACGCATATCAGATGAGCTGGAATATACCCCTTTAGTGTGAGAGGCTGTCGTAAAAGGCTGGATTGTGCTTCCTGGCAAGGTGAAAATGCGCGCAGAAGCGCAGTTTACACGTAGTAAATGAGCAAAGCTGGCCCCAGCGTAGCTGCTTTGGGTCTTCGAGCACAATTTCACCAACAGTAGGCGCTTTAGGCGACGCGGCCAGGGGGCGCAAGACAGCTTTTTACGACACCCTCGTGTGAGACTGGTGGGCAGACAGTCTCGGCCACTTTATTAGCGGGTTCTCGGGCAGAGACCATCTTCTCCGAAAAAGAAAGCAATTTCTACTTTGGCTGTATCCGGCCCATCGGAACCGTGGACTGCATTTTCGTCAAGGGTTTGAGCAAAATCTGCACGAATCGTACCGGCGGCGGCATCGGCTGGATTGGTGGCGCCCATGACTTCACGATTTTTTGCAATCGCGTCCTCACCTTCGAGCACCTGAACCATAACCGGTCCGGAGGTCATGAAGGAAATCAAATCGTTATAAAAGGGGCGTTCCTTATGTACTTCGTAGAAAGCACCTGCTTTTTCTGCACTCAGCTGTTCCATGCGCGCAGCGATGATGCGAAGTCCGGCATTTTCAAACCGGGTGTAAATCTGGCCAATAACATTCTTACTGACAGCGTCGGGTTTAATGATGGAAATCGTACGTTCTATAGCCATTTTAAAGCTTCTCCAGGGGTAAAATAAAATCGCTGCGAATGATAGCCGAATTGTGCCAACGGGCATACTTTAATTACACCCTACTGTTCCGCGAGATTATTTTAGCGTCTCTATGCAAATGATTAAGGTACACTGCTGCGATATTTTTTGAAGCGTGTAAAAATGAAAACTGACCAGAGCAAACGTAAGTACCTGGGTGAGTATAAGGCCCCCGATTTCACCATCAGGCACACCAGTCTTAATTTCACCATCGACGAACAGCAAACCCGCGTGAGTAGCAGCCTGCAACTATCACGGCGGACTGAAGATGCGACAGCCTCTTTGCGCCTGGATGGTATCGAGCTTGGCCTGTTGGACGTCAGTATCGACGGCACAGAACTCCAGCCAGGACAGTACGAGGTTACCGACACGGAGTTGATCGTGTTTGATGTGCCGGATGAATTTGAATTTTCCTGCGAGGTCGAAATCAATCCAGCGGCGAATACTCGCCTCGAAGGTCTTTACCTTTCCTCCGGAAATTTTTGTACGCAGTGTGAAGCCGAGGGATTCCGCTATATCACTTACTATATAGACAGACCAGATGTGATGTCGGTTTTTGAAACCACGATCACCGCCTCAAAAGCCAGCTACCCTGTCGTGTTGTCGAACGGCAACTGCGTTGAATCGGGTGAGTCGGGTACGAATCACTGGTTTCGCTGGTCGGATCCCTATCCAAAACCGAGTTACTTGTTTGCACTGGTGGTGGGTGATTTGGCGCGTATTGACGGTACATTTGTAACCGCTTCGGGTAAATCGGTCGATTTACAGTTTTTCACCGAACACCATAACAAGGACAAATGTGGGCACGCCCTGGTATCCCTGCAAAAGGCGATGAAATGGGACGAGGAAATCTACGGTCTGGAATACGACCTCGAGTTATACATGGTCGTCGCCGTAGATGATTTCAATATGGGTGCGATGGAAAACAAGGGGCTTAATGTTTTTAATACGAAATACGTGCTGGCTAACCCAAAAACCGCAACAGACAACGATTTCCTTGCCATCGAAGGAGTTATCGCCCACGAATATTTCCATAACTGGACCGGTAACCGTGTGACCTGTCGCGACTGGTTCCAGTTGAGCCTGAAGGAGGGATTAACCGTATTTCGGGATCAGCAATTCAGTGCTGATATGACTTCAGCGGCAATCCAGCGCATAAATGATGTACGCGTACTGCGCAATCATCAGTTTCCCGAGGACGCCGGTCCAATGGCACACCCGATTCGGCCCGCCTCGTACCAGGAGATCAATAATTTCTATACGGCGACGGTTTACAACAAGGGCGCAGAAGTGGTGCGTATGATTCATACCTTGCTGGGTAAGGAAAATTTTCGCAAGGGCATGGACCTGTATTTCCAGCGGCACGACGGGCAGGCGGTGACCACCGATGACTTCAGGCAGGCTATGGCGGATGCGTCGGGCGTTAGTCTTGATCAGTTCCAGCTATGGTATGAGCAATCGGGAACCCCGAAAATTAATATCAGCCGTAGTTTTGACCCATCTGCAAGGTCCCTGAAATTAGAAATAACGCAGGACGCCGGTGATACGCGGGAGAAACCCAACAAGAGCTTCCATTTACCCCTGAGACTTTCGTTGTTCGACCAACAGGGCAGGGTTATTGCGCTTGATGACATGGGGAACCTCGAACATACCGTGGATATTACCCAGGCCCACCAACAGTTAAATTTCGAAAATATAAGTGCAACACCACTAATATCGGCGTTTCGCGGATTTTCGGCGCCGGTACTGCTGGAAACCGATATGCTCGACGACGAACTCGCGGTTTTAATGTCCTGTGATACGGACCCATTTAACCGCTGGGAAGCCGGGCAACAATACGCCAGTCGGGTCATGCTGAGCATGGTCGAGTCTTCAACAGATAACTGGTCGACAGCGATGGAAGGTTTAATTGCCGCGTACCGGAAAATATTGCTGGATAAGAACATGGATCTACCTCTGGTGGCGGAAATGATGGTTTTACCCAGTGAGAAATACCTGGGTGAAATGCTGGATGCGGTTGATGTGCACAAGATTCGAGCGGTTCGTGAACATGTCAAACACTCAATTGCCTGTGCCAATGAAGACCTGTTGCTTGCACTGTATGTTGCCTGTGATCAACAGGGCGAATATCGAGTTTCACCTGAAGAGGTGGGCAGACGCAGCCTTAAGAACACTTGCCTGGCCTACCTGCTGATGCTGGATAAGAACGAGTACTTTGAACTGTGCCTGCAGCAATTCGAATCTGCTGACAATATGACCGATCAAATCGGTTGTCTTTTGCCGATCGTGCATTATCGAAATGTGGTAAGCGAGCAGATAGTCGGCCAATTTTATTCACAATGGCAAAATACGGCCCTGGTGGTTGATAAGTGGTTTAGTGCGCAGGCGATGTCCTATGCGCCTGGCGCGCTCGGGGAGATCATCGCGCTGTTTGAGCATGAAGCTTACAGCTTGCACAATCCGAACCGGGCAAGATCCTTACTCGGCCCTCTCATTGGCAATTCCAGCGCTTTCCATGACCGCAGTGGTCGTGGTTACGAATTCGTCGCCGAAAAAATAATTGAGCTTGATGTTATCAATCCCCAGGTAGCAGCGAGGATGGCCAACGCCTTCCTGCACTGGAGAAAGCTCATCCCAGAACAGGGTGAATTAATGAGGCGCCAGATCGAAATGATTGCTGCGACCGAGAATATATCAAATGATCTCAATGAGTTGATGACCACTAGCCTGATGGATAATCGGGCTAGCGAACATGCCGGCTAAACTCGACCTGATAATCCCCGGGTTGTTTAATCTGCCCGTGGATGTCCTGGATCAGGCTTTCCTGGAAAAGGGCCTGCCCGCGATCAACCAGTTCCTGCGATACGCCAGTCCGGTAAAAAATCTTTTATATGAAATGGAACCGATTCTGTCGGCCTGCATGGGATGGCAAAATTTCCCGGTTCTGCCTTTTGCCCAGGCTTATGTCGATCGGGAGGCATGCGACAGGCACAGGTACCTGCTTTTCAGACCGATCCACCTGAAGGCCGATATGCACAATGCAATCGTTGTTCCGATTGAAGATAATCAAACAAATGCCGATGATATAATTATATTAATCAATGATTTAAATAATTATTTTAATGTGGATTGTGATATAAAATCCATTGCCGGCGGTTACTGGTTAATGCGCTTAAAGGAATGCGATCCGCCTGGACATTACCCGCATTACCTGTCGGTTATTGGCAGGAAGGCAGATCCTTATATCGAACAGTCGAAAACGATGTTGCCCTGGTACAAGTTGATGAATGAAATGCAAATGTACCTGCATCAACATGAAATTAACCAGGACAGGCTGCAGACCGGCCTGTTAACAATCAATAGCCTCTGGTTCTGGGGTGCGGGTAGTTCGTCACTGGAATCGGCTGCTAACGTCAGCTGGTTTTGTGGCGATGAGTTATTAAGTCAATTTGCCAGGGCCTCGGGCATTGAAGTTGTCGATATATCGAAGCTTGCAGCAGCCAGTTTTAATCATGATAGCCTTGTCATCGATTTGTCAGTGCTTCAGGCAATGAAAACTGATACCGAGAGCAATTTGCAGGTGCTGTTACAGCGTATCGAGCAGAAACTGTTTAAGCCCCTGCTGGATGCTGTCAAAAAACAACGGTGCAGCCTTAGGTTGAGAGCCGGATCCGGGTTTGACTATCAGCTAAAACCCGCTTCGAGATTGAAGTGGTGGTGCAAACCGAAAAACCTGCTAACAGTCAGTCAATATCAGGCAGACTGGGAATGACAGATAAGCAATTTATCGTACGTAGTATCCCTGACTCGCCATTACCCAGAACACAGGACTTAGATCCGGTATTCTGGCGCATACTGGCGGCACGCGGAGTTAATTGCGAGGCTGAAACCCGGTATTCGCTGAAAAATATGCTCGATATCGACGAAATCAGGCATTTACGTTTGGCTGCCGAATTGCTTGCCGAACATGTCATCGACAATAACCGAATTCTGATTTTTGGTGATTATGACGCTGATGGCGCCACCAGTACCGCATTATGTGTACGGGCGTTGGCACTTCTAGGTCATGACAACACGGATTATCTGATGCCCGATCGATTTGTCGATGGCTATGGTCTGTCAATATCGGCGGCGCAAAGAATAATTCAGCGAGCACCACATTGCATCATTACCGTGGACAATGGCATTGCCAGCTTTGATGGCATAGACCTGTTACGTGGTCATGGTATCGATATTATTGTAACCGATCACCACTTGCCGGCGAGCAAATTACCCAATGCCTCTGTGATCGTCAATCAAAATGCCTGGGGCAATGAAGTGCTGGGTAAAAATCTGGCAGGCGTGGGTGTGGCGTTTTATCTGATGCTGGCGCTGCGCACCTTTTTGCGCGATCAGGGCTGGTTTGATGAGCGTGGCATCGCAATTCCTAACCTGGCAGAACTGCTGGATCTGGTCGCGCTGGG
>JBGUEB010000156.1:0-8319 GCA_041821565.1 Gammaproteobacteria bacterium
ACTGTCGCAGAAGAGACTGTCGCAGAAGAGACTGTCGCAGAAGAGACTGTCGCAGAAGAGACTGTCGCAGAAGAGACGGCTAAAATTGTTAAATCCGCAATACGCTGGTACGTGGTGCATGCCTATTCAGGTTTTGAAGCCTATGTGAAAAAGGTGCTTGAAAGCCGTATTGAGATGGCTGGCTTCGGTGACAAATTTGGCCAGATTCTAATACCGACCGAAGAAGTGGTTGAAATGAAAGAAGGTGTCAAGCGCAAGAGTGAGCGCAAGTTCTTTCCTGGTTATGTTCTAGTACAGATGGAAATGAACAATGATACCTGGCACCTGGTTAAACAAGTGCCAAAAGTTCTGGGATTTATTGGCGGCACCAGCGACAGGCCGGCAGCGATTACCGAGGCAGAAGCCGATGCCATTCTGAATCGGGTAGAGGCAGGGGTAGACAAGCCGAGGCCCAAGGTACTGTTCGAAGTGGGTGAAGTGGTACGCGTTAATGATGGTCCATTTAACGACTTCAATGGCGTAGTAGAAGAAGTGAATTACGAAAAAAGCAAAATGCTTGTTTCGGTACAGATTTTTGGCCGTTCGACTCCTGTAGAGTTGGCATTTGGCCAGGTGGAAAAAGGGTAAAAGCGGTCAATATTTATTGACCAGTGTTATTTAGTTTATATGGGGAGGGCGAAATGAGTAGTCCGATTGCACCCGGGAGACACTATTGTGGCGAAGAAGTTAGTAAATTACATCAAGTTGCAGGTGCCCGCAGGTTCGGCTAATCCGAGCCCACCTGTCGGTCCTGCTCTCGGCCAGCACGGCCTTAATATCATGGAGTTCTGCAAGGCCTTTAACGCGCAAACCCAGGATGTTGAAAATGGTATGCCGTTACCTGTAGTGATAGCGGTATATAGTGATAAGAGTTTCACATTCGAAATCAAAACGCCTCCAGCAGCCGTGTTATTACGCAAAGCAGCAGGTATAGCCAAAGGTAGTGGTACGCCTAATAGCGACAAGGTCGGTAAGGTGACCCGCGCTCAGCTTGAAGAGATTGCGAATACAAAAATGGTAGACCTGAACGCAAACGATCTCGACGCAGCGGTCCGTATCATTGCTGGTAGTGCCCGTAGTATGGGTCTTGATGTGGAGGGCATGGAAAATGGCTAAAGATTCAAAGCGGGTTGCAGCAATACGTGAAAAAATCGACAGGACTTCACAATATGCGATTGATGAAGGCCTCGCGCTGCTTAAGGAATTGAGCACTGCAAAATTTGACGAGACGATTGACGCAGCGATCAACCTTGGTGTTGACGCGCGAAAATCGGATCAAAATGTACGCGGTTCCAGTGTTTTGCCTAACGGTACTGGCAAGGTAGTTCGTGTCGCAGTTTTCACCCAGGGTGACAATGTTGACAAGGCAAACGAAGCAGGTGCTGACGTCGTTGGCATGCAGGAACTGGCTGATTCCATGAAGTCCGGAAAACTCGACTATGATGTCGTCATTGCCAGTCCCGATGCTATGGGCGTAGTTGGCCAGCTCGGCCAGTTGTTAGGACCCAGGGGCCTGATGCCTAATCCCAAGGTAGGTACGGTTTCACCAGATGTGGCGACCGCGGTAAGAAACGCCAAAGCCGGTCAGGTTCGTTATCGTACCGACAAGGGCGGAATAATCCATTGCACCATCGGCAAATCCAGTTTCGAAGTCACGCAATTGCGTGAAAATCTGGAATTTTTACTGGCCGACCTGAAAAAGGCAAAACCGGCTTCTTCGAAAGGGGTGTATTTAAAGAAAGTTTCAATCTCGACCACCATGGGACCTGGTATCGCGGTTGATCAAGCGTCGCTGGACTTAAAGTAGCGACAATTAGTGAATCTTTGAGAACGCCGGCAGAAATTTGCGGGCGACTCATCAAAGACCGTGGGTGCTATGAGTAATAGCTTAATTTCCTGCGTAGATGGTCTTCTGAGACAGGAATGCCTGGTTAAGAGATCGTAATGGAATCGATAGAGATATCGGACAGGGATGAAGGGCTGAACAATGGTTCAGTATGGTTTAAATAATCAGGAGAACTTAATATGCCTTTAACACTCCAGCAAAAGCAGTCGGTGGTGAGCGAAGTGGCGGAAGCTGCTGCGCAAGCACATTCTGTGATTGCGGCTGAGTATCAAGGCTTGTCAGTTGGTGAGATGACCCAATTGCGTATCAAGGCTCGTGAATCCAATGTGCATCTGCGCGTGGTCAAGAATACTCTGGCCAGACGAGCGTTTGAAGGCACGGATTACGGTTGTCTGAGTGATGCGTTGCAGGGTCAAATGGTTTACGCATTTTCCATGGAAGAACCGGGCGGTGCCGCGCGTGTTCTGAAAGATTATTCGGATTCCAATGCGAAACTGGTCGTTAAGTTGATCGCTTTTGGCGGTGAGCTGTTAGATCCATCTGAGATCAAACGACTGGCTTCAATGCCTACCTACGATCAAGCAATCAGTATGTTGATGGCCGTAATGAAAGCGCCGGTAGAGAAGCTAGCCCGTACTTTGAACGAAGTACCAGGAAAGCTGACTCGTACTACTGCCGCAATTCGCGACCAGAAACAAGCTTAATTAACTTTATTTTAATTTTCTGTATCAGGAGAAGTAACAATGGCAGTTTCTAAAGAAGATATTCTTGAAACTTTATCAAGTATGACCGTTATGGAAGTCGTAGATCTGATTTCTGCAATGGAAGAGAAATTCGGTGTTTCAGCCGCAGCAGCAGTAGCTGCCGCACCCGCAGCAGGCGCAGCAGCAGTCGGTGAAGTAGCGGAAGAAAAGGATGAATTTGAAGTAGTTCTTTCCAGCTTCGGTGACAAGAAAGTAGGTGTTATCAAGGCTGTACGGACGATCACTGGTCTGGGTCTCAAGGAAGCCAAAGACATGGTTGAAAGCGCGCCTGCCACTATTAAGGAAGGTGCTTCCAAAGACGAGGCTGAAGAACTTAAAAAGCAGCTTGAAGAAGCTGGCGCAACTGTCGAACTTAAATAAGTTAGCGGTTGTCTGGGTATTAGTACCCGCACTAAATAGCAAGGGCTGATGGCTGAAAATGCCATCGGCCCGCGCGCGCTTATGCGAAAGCAAGCAGGAAGGCGCATTAATTATTGTGAACCGGATTTGAAGCTTTGAATAATTCATTGATGAATTTGAGGAGCGTGAAAAACAGGATAAATAGTCTTGTTTTTCCCATATTTCAGCAACGCATTGTTGATAGAAATAATGGTCGATCTCTATGTCACTGTAACCCTGATACTCAGGATTACGAAAACGTTATGTTTTACGAGGATTATAATGGCTTACTCTTTTACTGAGAAAAAACGTATTCGCAGAGATTTTGGTAAACGACCTGCAGTTATCGATGAACCTTACCTGCTGGCTATTCAAACGGATTCATACCAGCGTTTTCTCAGCCCGGACGGTGTTCAAAAAGGCACCGGACTGCAGCGGGCTTTTCAATCCATTTTCCCCATAGTCAGCTTTTCCGGTTATGTTGAGCTGGAATACGTTAGTTACCGGGTTGGCAAACCCGTGTTCGACGTCAAGGAATGCCAGATTCGCGGCCTCACTTATGCAGCGCCATTGCGAGTGTTAGTGCGCCTGGTCATCTACGACAAAGAGGCATCAGCTAAGAATCGATCGGTAAAGGATATTAAGGAACAGGAAGTTTATATGGGCGAAATGCCCCTGATGACTGAAAATGGCACCTTTGTTATCAATGGTACCGAGCGCGTAATCGTATCGCAGTTGCACCGCTCACCGGGTGTATTTTTTGACCATGATCGTGGTAAATCGCATTCGTCTGGTAAGTTGCTATTCTCTGCACGAGTGATTCCTTACCGCGGATCCTGGCTTGATTTCGAATTCGATCCGAAAGATTCGCTGTTTGTGCGTATTGACAGGCGACGTAAATTGCCCGCAACTATTCTGTTGCGTGCACTGGGCTTCGATAATGTACAAATGCTCGATATGTTTTTTGAGCATAATGTTTTCAAAATCAAGAAAAATACCATCGACATGGTGTTGAATGCCGATTGGCTTAAGGGTGAAACCGCCACCTTCGACTTAACTGTTAAGGGTAAGGTACTGGTGGAGCAGGGTCGGCGCATTACCGCGTTGCACATCAAGGCGCTGAAAAAATCGGCTGTCAAGCAGCTGGCAGTGCCCGAAGACTATGTTATGGGCCGGATCCTCGCCGATAATCTCGTCGATACTGAAACCGGTGAAGTGTTCGCCAATGCCAACGACGAAATTACCGAGGAGTTACTCGGCTTGATTCGTGACAAGGGCATCAAGCAAATTAAAACTATATTCACCAATGAAGTAGATCGGGGTGCTTATATTTCAAACTCGCTGTCGCTGGACCCGACAACCAATGATCTTGAAGCCAAGGTTGAGATTTACCGTATGATGCGCCCTGGTGAACCACCTACCAAGGATTCTGCCGAAAACCTGTTCCAGAATTTGTTCTTTAACGCGGATAGATACGACCTTTCCGAAGTTGGGCGGATGAAATTCAATCGTCGACTCGGGCGCGAAGAAATTGAGGGTGAGGGTACGCTCTCAACCGAGGATATTGTCGAAGCTCTGAAAGTGCTTATCGATATTCGTAATGGTAATGGTTCTGTCGATGATATCGATCATCTCGGAAATCGACGCATTCGTAGTGTCGGTGAAATGGCCGAAAATGCGTTCCGAACTGGCATCGTTCGAGTTGAGCGTGCGGTACGCGACCGTCTCGGCCTGGTCGAGTCAGAAGGCCTGATGCCGCAGGATATTATCAATGCTAAGCCAGTGGCAGCAGCCGTAAAGGAATTTTTCGGTTCCAGCCAGTTGTCGCAGTTCATGGATCAAAATAACCCGCTTTCTGAAGTTACCCACAAGAGACGTGTTTCAGCACTCGGGCCGGGTGGTTTAACCCGCGAGAGAGCTGGATTTGAGGTGCGCGACGTACACCCAACACATTACGGTAGAGTATGTCCAATCGAGACACCAGAAGGGCCGAATATAGGGCTCATCAACTCGTTATCGGTGTATGCCCGGACCAATCATTATGGATTCCTCGAAACACCATACCGTAAGGTATCTAACGGCAAGGTTACGAATGATGTAGTTTATCTTTCCGCGATCGAGGAAGGTCAGTATTCGATCGCCCAGGCGAACGTAAACCTGGATAAAAAAGGCATGATGGTCGACGATCTGATCCCCTGTCGTAACAAGAACGAATTCACCCTGAGTACGCCCGACAAAATTGACTATATGGATGTTTCGCCCAAACAGATCGTCTCGGTAGCGGCATCTCTGATCCCGTTTCTGGAGCACGATGATGCCAACCGTGCATTGATGGGCTCAAACATGCAGCGCCAGGCTGTTCCCTGTCTGCGAGCAGAGAAACCACTGGTAGGAACCGGTATGGAACGAGCGGTTGCGGTTGATTCCGGAACCACGGTAAAAGCCCTACGTGGCGGCGTGGTCGATTCGGTTGATGCAAGCCGTGTGGTTATTCGAGTTAATGATAAGGAAACTTCTGCGGGTGAGACGGGTGTCGATATTTATAATTTCACCAAGTATACGCGTTCCAATCAGAATACCTGCATCAACCAGAAACCCCTGGTTAAGCCGGGTGACGTTATTGCAAAAGACGATGTTCTGGCCGACGGCGCTTCGACCGACCTCGGTGAACTGGCACTGGGACAGAACATGCAGGTTGCGTTCATGCCCTGGAATGGATACAACTTTGAGGATTCGATTTTACTATCTGAGCGTGTCGTAAAAGAAGATCGATTTACCACTATCCACATCGAAGAACTGAGTTGCCTGGCACGTGACACCAAGCTGGGGTCCGAAGAAATCACCGCGGATATTCCAAATGTGAGTGAAGGCCTGTTATCCAAACTTGATGAGTCGGGCGTCGTTTATGTGGGCGCTGAAGTAAAAACTGGAGATATTCTGGTAGGCAAGGTTACGCCGAAAGGTGAAACCCAGTTAACCCCAGAGGAAAAATTACTACGTGCTATTTTTGGTGAGAAAGCCTCCGATGTAAAGGATACCTCACTACGTATGAAGTCCGGTGTGGTTGGTACTGTTATCGATGTCCGTGTATTTACCCGTGATGGGGTAGAGAAAGATGCCCGTGCGCTGGAAAATGAGCGCACCGAAATCGATTCCCTGAAGAAAGACCTGGACGATCAGTTTCGAATCATCGAAGAAAACATATACAAACGAGTAGAGCGACTGATTGTCGGCAAAAAGGCCACTGGTGGTCCCGACGGTCTTAAGAAAAACGCCGTAATCAGCCAGGAATATCTGGAATTAGTGGGTCGCGATCAATGGTCGAAAATACGTATCAACGACGATGACATTAGCAAGAGCCTGGAGTCATTGAATGAACAGCTCGATGCGCAACGCGCAGAATTTGACCGCCTTTTCGAAGAGAAGAGAAACAAGGTAACAGCCGGCGATGATTTAAAGCCTGGAGTGCTTAAAATGGTCAAAGTGTATGTCGCGGTAAAACGCCGTATGCAGCCGGGCGACAAGATGGCAGGACGTCATGGAAATAAGGGCGTGGTATCTATGATTGTGCCCGAAGAAGACATGCCTTACCGGGAGGATGGTACTCCTGTCGATATCGTATTGAACCCGCTTGGTGTTCCATCTCGGATGAATGTTGGTCAAATTCTGGAGGCACACCTGGGATGGGCGGCACGGGGTCTGGGCCTGAAAATCGGTGAAATGTTTGATGCGCATAGCAAGGCCGAGGAGTTTAAAAACTTCCTCAAGAAAATTTACAACAATAGCAGTGAAAAACTGAACTTGAAGGAATTCAAGGATAGTGAAATCCTCGAGCTCTGTAATAACCTGCGTGAGGGTGTACCGATGTCGACGCCGGTATTCGATGGTGCCGACGAAGAGGAAATCAAAAATATGCTGGCCCTGGCCGAGTTGCCTGAATCGGGTCAGACCACGCTAATCGATGGCCGCAGCGGAGAAGCTTTCGACCGCCCTGTCACGGTTGGCTACATGTACATGTTAAAACTTAATCACCTGGTCGACGACAAGATGCATGCTCGCTCCACTGGTCCTTATAGCCTGGTTACCCAACAACCACTGGGCGGCAAGGCGCAGTTTGGCGGACAACGTTTTGGTGAGATGGAGGTCTGGGCGCTAGAGTCTTATGGTGCCGCCTATACCCTGCAGGAAATGTTGACGGTCAAGTCAGATGATGTAAACGGCCGCAACAAGATGTACAAAAATATCGTTGATGGCGATTTTAGTATGGAAGCTGGCATGCCTGAGTCGTTTAACGTACTGCTTAAAGAAATTCGATCTTTAAGCCTGAACATAGAGCTTGAGCAGGAATAATCATGAGAGACTTACTAAATCTATTAAAGAAACAGGGCCAGGATGATAATTTTGACCATATCCGAGTAGGTTTGGCCTCACCCGATATGGTGAGGTCCTGGTCTTACGGTGAAGTCAAAAAGCCGGAAACCATCAATTACCGTACCTTTAAACCCGAACGTGATGGATTGTTTTGCGCCAAGGTATTTGGCCCAGTTAAGGACTTTGAATGTCTTTGCGGCAAGTATAAGCGTCTCAAGCATCGCGGTGTAGTGTGCGAAAAGTGCGGCGTTGAAGTAACCCAGACCAAAGTTCGACGTGAGCGTATGGGCCATATCGAACTCGCCTGTCCTATCGCGCATATCTGGTTTCTGAAGTCGCTGCCGTCGCGCATTGGTCTGTTGCTGGATATGACCCTGCGCGACATAGAGCGTGTGCTCTATTTCGAAGGGTTCGTGGTTATTGATCCTGGTATGACTACGCTCGAAAAAGGCCAGTTATTGACTGACGAGACCTACCTCGAGGCGATCGAAGAATTTGGTGATGACTTCAATGCCAAGATGGGCGCAGAAGCCATATTCGAATTATTGAAAGAAGTTGACTTGCAAGTCGAGGCTCAACAACTACGCGAGGATATCGAAAATACCAAGTCAGAGACCAAGTTTAAAAGACTTTCGAAGCGCTTAAAACTCGTTGAAGCTTTTATCGATTCCGGCAACAAGCCGCAATGGATGGTAATGACCGTATTACCGGTATTACCGCCCGATTTGCGCCCGCTGGTGCCGCTCGACGGTGGCCGCTTTGCGACCTCCGACCTGAACGACCTCTACCGCCGGGTGATCAACCGCAACAACCGGTTGAAGCGACTCCAGGAGCTGAACGCGCCCGAGGTGATCATCCGCAACGAAAAGCGGATGCTCCAGGAAGCCGTCGACGCGCTCTTCGACAACGGCCGACGCGGTC
>JBGUEB010000157.1:0-8259 GCA_041821565.1 Gammaproteobacteria bacterium
GCGCAGCAGGAATGGGGCGGGCGACTTCTTTAGCCTTCGCCAGAGAGGGAGCAACGGTGGCAATATTTGACATCCAGAAAGAGGCTGGTGAAGAAGTCGTTCATCAAATCAGGCAGAGCGGTGGCACCGCTGAATTTATTGAAACCGACGTTTCCGATGCCAGGCAGGTAGATGCCGCATTCGACAAGGTTATCGAAACATTTGGCGCTTACAACGTGCTTTTTAATCACGCCGGTACCATCACGGTGAAACCGTTGCACGAATCGACCGAAGAGGACTACGACCGTTTGATGGATATTAATGTGCGCTCCGCCTTTCTGGTGTGTCGTCGCGCAGTGCGGGAGATGAGTGAAAATGGTGGTGGTTCGATCGTTATAACGGCGTCGATAGCATCGGAACTGGGTTATGCACTCGAATCGCTGTACTGTATGACCAAGGGCGCCGTGCTACAACTTGCACGTAGTATATCGGTCGAGTATCGGGACAGGGGAATTCGCTGTAACGCTGTTTGTCCGGGCTTTGTCAAGACCGCTCACGGTCTAAGAGAAATTAGCGAACTGGATACTGCAGGTCAGGCCTGGGAAGAGGGCGCGCTCGCCGAAGCCCAGGGTCGTATCTGTGAACCCGAAGAAGTTGCCTCGGCTGTTGTATTTCTGGCCTCGGAGGAGGCCAGCTTTATTACAGGTAATGCCTTATATGTTGACAACGGATGGTATGCGAAAGGATAGGCTAAATTCGATGTTTACCGTAATGGATAAAGTCCAGTAGCAGTACTTATTATTTGTTTTTTTAGTTTGTTGAATCTATTCTGCACGGGCTATGCCAAATACTGGAGTAGAGGCGTCGTGCTGTTGGGATCGCCATCAACTTCCATTTTTGCAAAAGCGATCACTGCGACCTCGTGGTCCGTTAAGATTCCCAAAGCGGGTAAATCGGCGACAGGAGCCATCTGTTCGAGAGCATGGAATTCATCAAGATAGCCGGGATATCGTTTAACTATGTGTTCCATGAATTCTGGCCAGCTATAGGATTCGTGCGAATCTAAATAACTTTGCCCCTCGCGATTGAGGACTGATTCATCCCTGGGTTCCAGCCCATATTTCTCCAGCAGGGGCCGGATTGACTCGGCTGCACGGCGTTCTATTTTGGCCAGCAAAAGAATCTTGTCACTTTCGTCAAAATGTTCAGCAAGCGCATGTAAGTAAGCTTCGCCACTGATCTCTTCTTCATAATACGAAAGCAGTGTCTTTAAATAAGCGTTTGATGCTTCTTTGTCTGAATTACCCATCTTCGAAAAACACCCGGTCGTATTTCATACGATTATCTGGATCGATCTCTGTATCGAGTTCGCGCGCGTATCGATGACCCGAGTAAACGGCGCCAGCGATGATCGACGGCGCTTCGCAGTCGCCGATGCGTGAAAGGGATTCGGGCCGGTATTCGGTTTGGGACTCCAGTTGTTGCCGCAGTTTGTGGAACAGGTCGTCGTTGGGTTCGCGCAGGGTGACGGTGACTACGGCCTCGGTAACGATCGCTTGCCGATTGCCGGTGTAAGTGCATTCGATCTGCGCTTCACGACCGTCGAAGGCGGCGAGGCTGTGCGAGGTGACAATGTCGATACCCAGTTCCATCATCCGGCGCTGTACCCGGCCCTGTTCGCTGGTGCTAACACTCCAGGCCGACAGGATGGTTTTGGGCGTTACCAGCGTCACTGGAATGCCTTTGGTCGCTAACAACTCGGCGATCACGTTGGCCATGTAATAGTGATCGTCATCGTAAATCAGGGTCGGTCCCCCGGGCAGGCGCCCTGCCATGATATCGTCCGGGGTGAAGACCTGCTCCGGCGGGCCGAGTTCGGCCAGCGGCGTCACGTTGTGTAAGCCGCGGCCGTCCGCGAGCCAGTGTGCACCGGTTGCGATGACAATATGCTGTGCCTCGACCGCGAGTACATGCTCGGCATCCATCAGGTTATCGAAGTAAACATCAACGTTATGCATATGCTGGATCTGGTGCACCCGATAGGTGCTTACCCGCGCCCATTCGCCCAGGCCCGGCAGTTTCGATTCGTACGAGACACGACCGCCTAGCGTGTGTTCGGCCTCGGCCAGCAGCACGTGGTAACCGCGCTGGCCGAGTGCGCGCGTGGCCTCGAGCCCGGCGGGTCCACCGCCAACCACGAGTACGGTTGAATCGGAGCCTTTGGGCGCAATCTTTTCCGGGTGCCAGCCAAGCCGCCACTCTTCGCTCATGGTCGGATTTTGCGTGCAGCGGATTGGTGTGCCGGTGCTGTCGCCGGTGTAGCAGATATTGCAGCCGATGCATTCGCGGATTTCGTCGATGCGGCCTTCTTCAATTTTTTTTGGCAGAAACGGGTCCGCGATTGACGGCCGCGCTGCACCGATAAAATCGGTGATACCCCGATTGACCTGCGACACCATGGTGTCGGGCGAGGTAAATCGACCAACCGTAACCACTGGTTTGCTTGTTACTGATTTTACATATGACATGTAAGCCTCGAGCGAACCCTCGCGGATGAAACGAGATACGCCCATTTCTCGCGAGTAGTCCTGGATGTTGATATCCCACAGGTCGGGCAGCTCTGCCAATATCTCGATCATTTCACGGTGCTCGCTGGTAACCGGATTTTCGTCGCTACTGCCTTCGTCATCGGCAGAAAATCGTACTGCTACCGCGCAGCGATCGCCGACCGCGTCCCTGGTTTCCTCGATCAACTCGCGCACCAGCCTTAGCCGGTTTTCCAGTGGACCGCCGTACTCGTCGGTACGGGTATTGGTTTTGGAGGACAGGAAATGGGCCAGCATGTAGTGATGTGTCGCGTAAACATAGACGATATCGAATCCCGCGTCGCGCGCGCGCAGCGCAGCGTTGCGGTGCCAGCGACGAACTTCGCGGATATCGGACTTGTCCATCTTGCGTGCCTGGAACGGGATGCCGATGGCGTTGGGCAAGTGGTTTACGTCCATCGCCACCTCTCGGGTAAACAGGTTGGCCGTGCGCGAGCCGCCGACCCATAGCTCGGCACCGGCGAGCCCGCCGTGTTCGTGCACTTGCTCGGTCATCAGCGCATGCGCTCTGATATCGCCCTGGTCCCATAGCGACGCGTAAGGGTGGGGCAGGTCGTCTGAGGCTGGATGTATGGAACAGTACTCGGTACAGACCACACCCCAACCGCCTTCAGCCTTGGTACCGCGCAGGGCGGCGACCATGCGTGGCCGCAGCCAGCCAAGACCGGTGCAGTGGGGTACCTGGTAGAATCGGTTTTTAGCAGTGACCGGTCCGATTTTTACCGGTTCGAACAATACATCGTATCGGGGATCTCGTTTGTTCATACCGTGTTACCCTGGCCGTCAAAATCCTCAAGCAGAATTTTCTCTCGGCGAAATGGCATGTCTGGATCCTCGGGTGGTGCGTCCATTTCTCTGGCAATACGGTGGCCTTCATATACGGCGCTGGCGATAGTCGATGGGCTGAGGCAATCACCGATTGAGATCACCGATGTGATTCCCGAATCGGTGAGCCTGTCGGAATCCTCGCTCAAACTGAGCTGCAGCTCATTGTCAGGTAGACGCGATGTGACCATCACCACAGATGATGCCTCGACGACACTTGCTTTGCCCGAGTAGATGCAACTGATATCGACCTCACCGGAACCCACCCTGGAAATATTATGTGAGGTAACAACCCTGATACCGAGTTCGAGTACGCGCGCCTGAATTCGATGTTGCTCAAGCGTGTTGTGAGTCCACGGTGACACTTCGGGCGCCGTGGTCACCAGTGTGACTTCATACCCCTCGAGCCTCAATTTCTCGGCGATGACAGCACCCATGTAAAATTTATCATCGTCGAATACGACGATGGGACCGATTAGTTTATGGTTTGCAAAAACATGCTCAGCCGAGACGACGTGGCCCTGGTCTGTACCCGCAATGGCTTGCCAATTGGTCACCCCGACTCCGTCGCTGCGCCAGTGAGCGCCAGTAGCGAGAATCACGTGACTATGTTCGAGTGACAGAATTTCTTCTGCAGTGAGCTTATTATCGAGGTAGATTTCAACATTTTGCATTTGCAGAATTCGTCCCATGCGCCAGTCGCGTACTCGTCCCCAGGCGGCCAGTCCAGGCAGTCGGCATTCCTGGGAGACACGTCCCCCGGGTTCTGTCTGTGCTTCCGCGAGGGTGACAGGATACCCGCGTTGGCCGAGCGCCCGGGCAGCTTCAAGACCTGCGGGTCCGGCACCAACAACCAGGATATTGTCATTCGAACCACGTGACGGAATAAATTCGGGGTGCCAGTTTCTGCGCCATTCCTCACCAACGCTCGGATTTTGCGTACAACGCATGGGTGTGAAGGTTAATTGCCCGGAAACACAGATATTACAGCCGATGCATTCGCGAATCTCATCGATCCGACCTTCCTCGATTTTCCTCGGCAAGAATGGATCAGCTATAGATGGACGCGCCGCGCCGATCATGTCGAGGATACCTCGATTGATCTGGCTGACCATGGTATCGGGAGATGTGAATCGACCCACGCCAACCACGGGTTTAGTAGTTTTACTTTTTACGAATGATACATATTGTTCCTGAAACCCTTCCTCGCTAAATCGCGAGGTCATCGAGTCATTTTCCCATGCACTGACATTAACGTCCCACAGGTCGGGCAATTCGGCAAGCATTTCGATTACTTCCCGACCCTCACCCTGACTGGTGATACCTTCTGGGCCTAACAATTCGTCGACAGCCAGCCGAATCGCGACGGCACATCGATCACCCACGGCGTCCCTGGTCTCCTCGAGAACTTCGCGTAACAGGCGGGTTCGATTTTCGAGACTGCCACCGTACTCGTCGCTGCGTTGATTGCGTCGAGAAGAAAGGAAGTGCATCAACAGGGTTGAATCATGGCCCGCGTATACGTAGACGATGTCAGCGTCTGCTCGCTTCGCACGTAACGCGGCATTTCGGTGCCAACGACGAAATTCGCGAATATCGTTTTTATTCATACCGCGCGTCTGTCTGGGTAGATTTTCGACCGATGCCTGATCTGAAGGACCAATCGGTGGCAACCGGGTATAAAGATTCTGCGCGCCGACGCCGTTATGCGCGAGTTGAACACCGGCAAGTGCATCGTGGCGATGTACAGCCTCGACCATCAGACCCAGGCACCTGACATCGTACTCGTCCCACAGACGTGCCTGGGGTTCGGGCGTATAGTCGGAAGTCGGATGGATCATGCACTCTTCGGTACAGATCACGGCCCAACCACCCTCGGCCTTGGCTTCACGCATCTTTGCATGACTTTGCGGCCAATTGAATCCCATACCATTGCAATGCGGGACCTGGTAAAAGCGATTTCTGGCGGTGACAGGACCGATCTGAACAGGCTCAAATAATACGTCGTAACGAGGATCTCGGGTCATAACTACGTCTTTCTGGTCAATTAAACTGTGGTGTTCACGGTCTATCTGGCTTAAGCCCTCACTATACTACTCTTTGTGTTTGCGATGACGATTGGTTACCTGTTGATATCGGCGAAAAAACTTTTACTCTTCTTATACTTCCATCAGACCGGCAACCCGGACGGCCGGGGCGTGGCTTATTTCGCCCAGCGTGACGTCTTGTTGCTGCGTGGACCGGGGCCCCGCTGCCGGTAGCCCGATAGTGAAATTTTTAGCCCCACCCGTATAAAAATTGACTTTTGTGAAGTAGTTCTTACTATTTCACTACACAATAATAATTCACATCATATTTGGAGGAAGCAAATGATATTAATTAAAAAGTTCACTGCCGCACTGATAGTAGCATTCCTGATGCTTGGCAGCAGTTATGCCGAAAGTTATGCTTCTGAAACCAAGTGGGACATGCCCACGCCCTATGGCGATGGGGTGCATCATACCAAAAATGTTCGCCAGTTCGCTGACGATGTAGCTAAAAAAACCAATGGTGAACTGAAAATCGTGGTTCATTCGGGTGCTTCCCTGATCAAGCACCCCGAAATTTATCGTGCCGTAAGAACCGGGCAGGTGCCGATAGGCGAAATGTTCATGGGCCTGCTGGGTAACGATAACCCTGTTTTTAAAGTCGATAACATTCCCTTCCTGGCTTCAGATTTTAGCAGTGCGAAAAATCTGTGGGATGCCTCTCGCCCGAGCATAGAAAAAGCCCTCGAGAAAAATGGGCTTAAATTACTCTACGCCGTACCCTGGCCGCCGCAGGGGTTTTACACTAAAAAATCGATATCATCAGCCGCGGACCTCGAGGGCTTGAAGATGCGTGCCTACAGTCCTACGACTTCCCGCCTCGCGGTTTTGCTAAAAGCCACGCCGACCACCGTGCAAACGCCTGAGATTCCGCAGGCTTTCTCCACGGGTATCATCAATGCGATGGTCACTTCACCCAGTACCGGTGTCAGCAGTCAGTCCTGGGACTATGTGACGGATTACACGGATACCCAGGCGTGGATTCCGAAAAACATGGTCATAGTTAATGCCCGTGCTTTCAAACGTCTGAGTTCCGGGGTCCAGGATGTCGTCATCAAAGCTGCGAAAATTGCTGAAGCACGGGGTTGGGAAATGGCACAGGCCGAAACCGCTACCAAAACAGCGACGCTTGCAGAAAATGGTATAAAGGTATCTAAACCCACCAGTCAGTTAAAATCCGACCTACAGGCCATTGGCAAGATCATGGGAGACGAGTGGGCAAAAGAGGCCGGTGCCGTGGGTGAACGAATTCTCGCCGACTATCAATAATGGCCCGGTAAAAAATATTTCATCTATTCGGAAACTACTCGATAACATATATACAGGCGCTGGTGTCTTAGCTGGCGTCTGTATCGTATTGATCACAGTGATGATCCTGGCGCAGATAGTCGGTCGCTGGTTTGGAGTGATCATCCCCTCTACCGAGGATTTTTCTGGCTACCTGCTTGCCGCTGCGTCTTTTCTCGCGCTCGCCTATACCTTTCGACTCGGCGGCCATATCCGTGTCACTTTGCTCATACATTTACTACCTTCATCTCTACAGCACAAATTAATGTATGTTGTGCTTTTAATATTCGCATTAATTACTGGCTATGGTGCTTACCATCTTTGCTATCTGGTTTATGAATCCTGGATTTTTGATGAATTGTCGCAAGGATATATCGCGATTCCTATATGGATTCCCCAGGTGCCGATGGCCCTGGGTGCGGTACTATTTTTTATTGCCCTGGTCGACGATATCGTAAGTTCATTGTTGGGGCATACCCCGGCTTTCCTGAGATTGGAAGAATAACGAAATGGAAATCGCCAATTTAGTGATCATCTTGACAGCGGTATTATTCGGAGCCCTGTTGAGTGGTATCTGGGTTGCCGCCGCACTATTCCTGGTTGCCTTCGTCGCCCTGGTGTTAAACCATAACAGCAGCATCGGCCTGATATTCGCAACCACCACCTGGGGGACATCGGCGACCTGGACGTTGGCAGCCTTACCCCTGTTCATCTGGATGGGAGAGATTTTATTTCGTACCAAACTGTCTGAAGACTTATTTCAGGGTTTGGCGCCCTGGTTGAAAAGGATTCCCGGACGATTGTTACACGTCAATATCCTCGGCTGTACCATATTCGCCGCGGTTTCGGGTTCGTCTGCGGCCACGGCCGCGACCATTGGACGCATGACCATCCCGGAACTGGAAAAACGGCAGTATCCGATTCAAATGATAATAGGCACACTGGCGGGTTCGGGTACGCTGGGGTTCCTGATTCCCCCATCGATTATCTTGATCGTGTACGGTGTCTCAGCCGAAGTATCCATCGCACGCCTGTTCATTGCCGGCGTTATACCGGGTGCGATGCTGGTAGTCCTGTTTATGGGTTATACCGCAATATGGTCGATTATTAATGCCGACAAACTGCCCGAAGACGATTCTCCTGATTTACCGCTCAGGGAAAAGCTTTACATGACGCGGCGCCTGTTCCCAGTGCTGGGACTGATACTGTTCGTACTGGGTTCAATCTACGCCGGCTGGGCTACCGCAACCGAGGCAGCAGCACTGGGTGTTTTCGGGTCATTATTTTTATCGTTTGTAACCGGAAACCTGACTAAAGAAACCTTCATGTCGAGCCTTCTGGGCGCCACCCGCACCTCCTGCATGATTACCTTTATCATAGCCGGCGCTGCCTTTCTGAGCCTGGCGATGGGTTTCACCGGGATCCCTCGCCTGCTGGCAGAACAGATATCGGCAATGGGGCTTTCCCCGGTCATG
>JBGUEB010000158.1:0-8232 GCA_041821565.1 Gammaproteobacteria bacterium
CGGGCAGGCAAGCATGTTGGGTCCTGGTACTACTGGACGGGCTTCCGGTTTTAGAGCGCGGGTGAAGAATTCGTTAAAAGTTTTAAAAACAACAGGGTCAGGAGATTCGGAATCAGTCATGTCGACTTCGAATTTACGGATGAACCAGTTGATCATAGGTTGAACAATGGGACCCCGCAGTCGCGTTACGAAGTAGACCAGCCGCGAGACCAGGTGATGCGGTACAATGTAAAAAAGCCAGGCTTTAAGCCTGGCTTTTTTATCTGGTTGATTCAAATCATGCATACCTATTTCCTGACTTCCATTTCGATTAACTGCGTTTTTTGGTCTTCGTAGTATAGAGTCACGGCCACTTTTTGCCCGGGTATTAGCTCATCGAGTGGATTCATCATCATCAGATGAAATCCACCGGGTGCCAGTTCCAGTGATGCACCGGCCGGGATAGACAGGGTATCGACAGGCCGCATGCTCATCATGCCATCTACTTCCAGGCTCTGGTGAATTTCGATGCTTTCAAACGATTTGCTTTGCAGTGAAACGATCGTGACTTCCAGGTTCTGATTATTTGAAATGTGCATATAACCGGCACGAACTGGTACCGCCATGGGAAGGTTTTTTATCCAGGCATCGGTGACTTGCAGGCTCTCTGCCGAGGCTGGCAGCGAGTAGATAAGCAATGCGAATAGCAGTGATCGTTTTATCATCAGGGACCTCGATTAATTTTAGGGAGACTCTGCCTTTTGCAGAGTTTCCTAAGTAATTCTGATGTGGAGTTTAAACAGGCCAAATCAAGGCGCCGTTCGCAGCTAATTTCTTTCGACGATCTTGACCAGGTCTCGCGCCATCGCCGGGGTGTTGTGGGGGGCACTGAAAACGCCAGCGAACTCTACCGCAGGATTGATCAATATAATCGTGGAGCTATGCGAGACATCGTAACTACTCGCCTCTTCACTGGATTTATCTCGGCTATGTCCAATGCCTATAACAGTGGTCAGGCGGTTAAGCTCGGTTAGCGGAGCAGTTGCACCAATGAAATCTTCATTGAAATATTGCACATAAGGCTTGAGAATTTCTGGCGAATCACGCTCAGGATCTACCGAAACAAATATCACCTGGATGGTATTTCGAACATCACTGTCGTCGATCGCATTCATCATATCGCTGAGAGTTTGCAAACTGGTCGGGCATATATCAGGGCAGTTGGTATAACCAAAAAACATTAAACTCCATTTACCGCCTAACTGGGGATTACCCAGACTCTGGTTATTGTGATCTACCAACTGGAATTGGGGCAAAGCCTTTGCCTGGTCGGCGAACCACTGGCCGGCTTCCAGTGTTACGGGCCTGGTATCGTACACTAGCCAGGAAATCATCAATCCAGAGCATAACGCAACCAGCGCGACGGCGAGCAGGGGAAGTTTTTTCATTGTGAGCTGCTGTTCAAAATTTGGTGTAGAATCCGCGCATTATATTTTAATTGCTTCGAAACTCAACGTGGCCATTCCTGAATCACTTAAATCATTGTCAACTATCCGGGACTTCATCCGCTGGGGCAGCAGTGAATTCAACCGGCAGGGTTTGAGCTTCGGTCATGGATTCGTGACCGCACTCGATGAAGCCAGGTACCTGACCCTGCACGCACTCGCCCTGGCCCCGGAATGGCCGGACAGTTATCTTGACTGCGTGTTGACGGGAGAGGAACGCGAACGCGTAATCGATATCCTCGAGCAGCGGCTGAATTCCAGAAAGCCGGCGGCTTATATTAGCCATGAATCATGGTTTTGCGGACTCAAGTTTTATGTCGACGAACGCGTGCTAATTCCACGCTCGCCGATGTCCGAATTGATTGCGAATCATTTCGAGCCCTGGGTCGATAGTACCCGGGTACACCGGATTCTGGATTTATGTACCGGTAGCGGCTGTATCGCCATAGCCTGCCAGTATATGTTTGAGGATGCCGCAGTTTTTGCTTCGGATATTTCGCCGGACGCACTTGAGGTAGCACGCGTAAACCGTCACGAACACGGACTGGATGATTGCCTGGAACTTTATCAGTCAGATTTATTTGATGATATTCCAGCGCAACAGTTTGATCTTATCGTCTGTAATCCACCCTACGTGGATGCGGAAGACATGAGTATGCTTAGCGATGAATTTCTATCCGAGCCGGGCATAGGTCTTGCCGCCGGTGAGGACGGATTGGCCCTGGTCGACCGAATATTACTGCAGGCTGGTGAATTCCTTAGCGAACAGGGTGTTATTTTTATCGAGCTAGGTAATTCGCAGAATGCGATGATGGAAAAATACGCATTTTTACCTATGACCTGGGTCGATTTTGAGTTTGGTGGCAGCGGTGTTTGCTGTATACAGGGCCAGGATATCAAACAACAACAGGCCGGGATTGAGCAGGCCAGCCGCAACGCGCAGGCAGCTAACGATGCGTAATTGGTACTGGTCGGTTAAACCTGTGCAGAGGAACTAGTTATGGCATGGTGGGGCAAGGCGCTTGGCGGTGCTTTTGGTTTTATGATTGGCGGGCCCTTAGGCGCCCTGATGGGCATTGCCTTTGGTCACAATTTCGATCGTGGCATGAAATCCCTCGGCGATTCCAGTTGGGAGGGTGCTGATCAGGATCGTATCCAGGCAGCTTTTTTCACTGCGACGTTTTCGGTGATGGGCTACATTGCCAAGGCCGATGGCAAGGTAACCAGGGATGAGATCAAACTGGCCGAATCGGTCATGAGTCATCTCGGCCTTCCCGCCGATATGCGAAAATCCGCCAGGAAACTGTTCAACGAGGGCAAATCGAGTAATTTCCCGATCGACGAGGTGCTTGATCAATTCAGAAAGGAATCAAGACGACGTACTACTTTAATCCAGATGTTTCTCGAGATTCAAATGCAGGCCGCATACGCCGATGGAGTCATGCATCCAGCCGAGAAAAAAGTACTCCTGCACATCTGTGGTCGACTTGGCGTGTCACCCGCGCAGCTTGATCGCCTCGAGGAGATGTTAAAGGCGGGATTTGGCAGAACGGGATACCAAACCGGTCAATCACAGCAAACCTCGATAGAAGATGCCTACGCCATGCTTGCAGTGGACAAGTCGGTCAATGATGCTGAATTGAAAAAGGCTTATCGCCGGTTAATGTCGCAGCATCATCCGGATAAGCTGGTGGCCAAGGGTTTACCCGATGAGATGATCGCCGACGCGACCGAGAAAACACAGCAAATTAAAAGTGCCTATGAAAGAATTCGAGAAGCCCGGGGACTGTGAGTTTAGTCTCCTGATTAGCTGATCGATGAAGAAGCTCTACACGCATGAAAACCGCATGATTATTTTCAATTTGAAAAATGTATTACAAGAAGAGGGTATCGATTGTTCCGTTATGAATGAGTTTGCATCGGGAGGGGCCGGCGACCTTGCCACCTTCGATACCTGGCCGGAATTGTGGATAAGCGATGAGACACAGTTTGAGAAGGCGCAGGAGATCATGCAAAAAATTGTATTCGGACAGGCAGATGACTACTGGTATTGTCCAGTTTGCCAGGAAAAAAACGGCGCGGCGTTTGAGTTATGCTGGAACTGCGGCAAGCCTGCCAGTTGAAACCATGAGGATGTAATAATGCGACTAATAGCTGGAATTTTAGCCATGTTACTGGGTTTGTCTGCGAGTGGGCTGGTATTTGCCGGCGAGGCCAGGATCGTCGATGTTAAAGTCGAGTGTGGCAGTAGCTGCACTTTCTCGGTTACCCTGGAGCACGATGATGAAGGCTGGGATCACTATGCAAACCAGTGGGACGTGGTAACCATGGATGGCAGGCTGCTGAAGTCACGCGTATTGTTTCATCCGCACGAGAACGAGCAGCCTTTTACACGTTCGCTATCGGGCGTCAAGGTTCCTGCAGGAACCAAATCCGTCAGGATCCGTGCAAAGGACTCGGTACATGGCTACTCGAAACAGGAATTCACGGTGCAAATACCCGGTGCAGGACAGTAACGAGAGAGCTGCAACTTGCCTGTCATTTGAATAACCAGGGGTTTTATTCATGCGCAAATTATTATCACAGCAAGTCATAGATACCTGCCTGGCGATGAATGCAGAAGGCATTAATCAGGGCATTGCCGGTAATGTGAGTGTCCGCTTTGAAGAAGGCTTTCTGATCACGCCTTCGGGGGTGGCTTATGACAGGATAGTCCCCAGTGATATCGTCTATGTGAAAATGGATGGTGCAACAGATGACCGGTTAAAACCCTCGAGTGAATGGCGTATGCATCTGGATATCTACGCAGCGAGGCCGGAAGCAGGTGCCGTAATTCACGCACATTCCACCTTTGCCACCGCATTGTCATGCCTGCGTAAGGATATTCCTGCTTTTCATTATATGGTCGCAGCCGCTGGCGGTGTGGATATAAGATGTTCCAGCTATGCGTTATTTGGCACACAAGCGTTGTCCGACACTATGCTGGTGGCTTTAAAAGAACGGCACGCCTGCTTGCTTGGTACCCATGGAATGATTTGCTTTCACGACGATCTGGATAAAACCCTGTGGCTGGCGGTAGAGGTGGAAACGCTCGCAAAACAATATTGGCATGCCTGCCAGGTGGGTGAACCCGTGCTGTTGTCAGATGCGCAAATGGGCGAAGTACTGGAAAAATTCAAGCATTACGGTAAGCAATCGGCAGGGAGAGTTGAACCATGAATGTAGATGGCATCGCTTTTCGTACCATCTGGGTCAATCAAGATGGCTGGTCTATTGACGTCATAGATCAAACCAGGATGCCGCATTTATTTGAAATTTCGAACCTGAGAACACTACAGGACTGTTGTGTTGCGATCCGGGACATGGTGGTACGTGGCGCACCTTTGATCGGGACCACGGCGGCTTATGGGTTTTATCTGGCGATGCGGGACGACGCGTCCGATGAGGGTATCGCAAGTGCTTACCGGAAGCTTTTCAAAACGCGTCCCACTGCCGTGAATCTGCGCTGGGCACTGGATCAAATGCGCGATTGCCTCACAGCATTACCAATTGCTGAACGCGTGGGGCGCGCTTTTGAACGCGCGGGCGAGATCGCCGATGAGGATGTCGAGATTAGCAAAAGCATCGGACGTAACGGCCTGGAGCTGATCAAAAACCTCGCAGCTAAAAAGAAACCGGGCGAGGTAATTAACATCCTCACGCATTGTAATGCAGGTTGGCTGGCGACGGTTGACTGGGGCACGGCAACCGCGCCTGTTTATATGGCGCACAATGCAGGTATTCCGGTGCACGTATGGGTCGATGAAACCAGGCCGAGAAATCAGGGCGCCAGTTTGACCGCCTGGGAACTTGGCAAGCACGGGGTGCCGCACAGTTTGATCGTCGATAATGTGGGTGGGCATTTAATGCAACATGGCATGGTGGACTTGTGCCTGGTGGGAACCGATCGCACCACCAGAACCGGTGACGTCTGCAATAAAATCGGCACCTATCTGAAAGCCCTGGCGGCGTTTGACAATAACGTACCTTTTTACGTTTGCCTGCCCAGCACCACTATCGACTGGAATATTCGCGACGGACTCAAACACGTGCCCATAGAGCAGCGAGACGGGAGCGAGGTATCACAGGTATTGGGGCGGCTGGAAAATGGCGAAATTGGACATGTGATTATCGCAGCAGATGGGACTGAGACTGCTAACTATGCTTTCGATGTAACACCAGCCAGATTAGTTACCGGACTGATAACAGAACGTGCGGTGGTGGAGGCATCTGAAGCGGCCCTGGTGAATGCCTTCCCTGACCTGGCGAAAACGGGAGCCGTTTAAAACTGGCTATGCCGAAGCAGAATTCCTGAATTAAATGATCAAAATCAGGAAATTTAACTCATCTGGGTGATGATTTGCATCTATTCAACATGATAAATTTAGTCTCGTAACTATAGCGAGAAAAACTGTGGATTCATCTGGTCTTATAAAAACAATAGCAACAAACCAACTTTTAATCCCGATGATCCTGGCGCTTGACGAGGCCAGGCTGGTGAGTTCAATTGCCGAATCCAAAGATATGATCAAGAGTATAAAAGTGATTAGTCCATACTCTGACATGATTATTCATTTAAAAAGAGAAATAAGGCGGTTTGAGGCAGAGTTAGCCAACGTTCGTAAACTGACTTATAGAAAAAGTCTAATATCGAACCTGTAGAAAATAATTAAAGGGAACTCCACCCTTTATTCGCTATACGCCTCCGGGGCCAGTGCTGACTGGCTGTTATCTTAATCGATGCTTCGATTTCACCTCCGAACAGTTCACCGGTGTGGACTTATGGGTAAGGGTCTTTTATTCTTCACTATGCCTGGAGCTTAATCTTAACAGGCGATAGTTGAGAGAGGTGAAGAGTGAGTAAGCAGTCGATCGAGGATTATCTATCCGCACATACATTCTTCTCCGGGCTAGATGACAGCTTTGTGAAGTTCCTGTCTAACTCCGCCACGGGGCTGCAAATCAAGAAGGGCGAGGTCTTGTTCAAGCAGGGGACGCATGCCGATAAATTCTATCTGTTGCGCAAAGGGCAGGTGTCTGTCCAGGTGCCGGCGCTGATGGGGCCGTCGCTTGAAATGCAAAGCCTGGGTGAAGACCAAATCCTCGGCTGGTCCTGGCTAATACCACCTTACCGATGGAACTTCATGGCGCGGGCGGTGGAAGATTCAGAATTGCTTGAGTTTGACGGAAATGCCATATTGGCGCGTTGTGAGGAAGACCCGAAATTCGGCTACGAATTATTCAAGTGTTTTGCTGCGCTGATGTCCGAGCGCCTCAATGCCGCTCGTCAGAAGATGATGGATCAGTGGGATCCGCCAGGATTCGCCTGAGTTCCGGGTTGGTGACACCGGGCTGTTTTCCCAGCAGACTCCTAGAAACGAAAGATAGCGCCAAAAGCGGGCCCGCTAAAATTAATGTCAGCAACTGGTTTATCCTTACCTAAATCCCATTCCATGTGTCGATATACCAGGGCCAGATCGACCCATTTGGCAACTTGAAAACTAGCTCCTGCCATAGCCTGCCAGCTAAGGTCTGAATCGCCGGTCCCAATATCGACATAGTAGGGGAGATACCATCTCTTACTGAGCCCAAGCTGACCCTTAACCCCGATGATTCAATCCAGGATGTTGCCCGATTGGGATACGGAGCCTGGGGGACCTGTTTGGACTGTAAGGCCAGGATCCAGATCGAAATTGCGCGCACCAAATATTAGATCAAGTCTGGATTTATCCTGATACAGGTTATAGCCCCCTGCGAGATGTGCTACCTTACTCTTCAGATTCATAGTGATCGGCCGTAGGCCGGGCTGCCCGGTCGCAGCAACATCAAGATAGATGTAATCAGCCAGGACCATCCATTTTTTTTACGCGCTTCGAAGGAGGCCATAAAAGCCCCTTCCAGGTTATCGAATAGATCGTCAAAGGAAATATCAATCGGAAACCCTGCCTGGGTTTTCCCGCTTATACCCGCACCCCAGAGATATGGCGCAATCGCGAATTGCCAACCATTGTCAGCATCGGACTTTTCAGCTTACGCCAGGGCTGGCCCAAGAGCCAGGAAGCCTGCAATGAATACCTGCATGAAGCGACTACGATAATATTTTTTTATCATTTTTCTTCCTCGAAACTAAATTGTGATTGGATATTCCTTTCAGGGATCGGTTACATGGTCGGCGTTTGTTGCTTAAACAGAAATGCTTCAACCGCTGCTTTTGTTTCGGGGCGAAGGTTAGAAATACCCTCGTAGGGAATGCCACGTGCCGCCGGTTCGCTAGGGTATTTCTGCATGCGCATCTTGTGTCGTTGAATAACGCGCACGAATTCTGCGCCACCCCAGGCGCCAACCTCGGTGGCTACCGGCCACTCCTCACGGGTATCGCGGAACAAATCATAGAACTTGGCGCCTATCGGATTTTGCCCCGCTTTTGGAACATTGAGCTTGTACTGCTCTTTAACAATCGCCTCCAGGGTGTTGCCCGAATACAGGAATACGTAGTCGCGACGGCCGTGGGTCTCGCCCTCGAGCATCAATGCGGTCTGGTCGACACCATCGATAATCCGATCGGTCGGGATCCTGTCGCTGGCGCCGCCGAACCTCGCGAGGCTGGTAAACAGGTCGGTAACATGCACTATGTCGCCGACAATTTCATATTTGCCGATCATGCCGGGCCAGCGTACGAAGGCGTCGACACGAACACCGCCCTCGGTAG
>JBGUEB010000159.1:0-8225 GCA_041821565.1 Gammaproteobacteria bacterium
AAAGTCGATGAATTGTGCGCTTAAAAAGGTTAAGGTGCGATTTTCCCCGGACGGATATTATGCACCCTGATCAATGGCTGGATCGATGGAAACAAAATAGAATTGGTTTTCACGAGTCCAGGGTTAATCCGTATCTGCCTCAATACCTGCCCCGGTTTAACCTGAAGCCTGGAGATACCATTTTTCTGCCGCTTTGTGGCAAGGCGCTTGATATTGCCTGGTTGGCAGAGCAGGGTTTCCAGGTAATAGGAATCGAGCTCTCGGAAATTGCCATCATATCCTTTTTTACCGAGCAGGGTTTACAATACCAGCAATTCGAAACTGACCAGTTCACCCTGCGCAAGAGTGGAAATATCAGTCTAATTCAGGGCGATTATTTTGCACTAGAACGGGAACAGCTTGCCGACTGCAAGATGGTTTACGACCGCGCCTCGCTGATCGCTATCGATGAGGATAATCGGGAACGCTATTGTGCTCATATGCGTTCTATTATCCCCGTTGATGCTAACATGCTGTTGATCACACTGGAATATGAACAGGCGCAGATGAACGGGCCGCCGTTTGCGGTTTTACAGCAGGAGGTCGAGCAGCATTATGCGGCTCATTATGCAGTCGAGGTTCTGGAGCAAAACAATGTGATTGACGAAAGACCTCGTTGGCGTGACCAGGGGCTGACGCATTTAGTCGAATCGGTTTACCGATTGAACAAGTCAGTTTCACCATGATATTTTTACGTACCTGCCCGGGGTTAACATGAAATACCGGGGGAATTTGCACAAAATGCATAGCCGGCTAGAGGATTCAGTGGTTTATGAACTGGAGCTTGGCGAGCAAACCCTGAACTTGAACGATTGCATCGGTAAAACCATACGGATCGAATATTTACAGGAAATCGAGTGTATCCATTGCGGGCGAATTATCAAAAAAAGCTTTAACCAGGGCTACTGCTACCCCTGTTTCAGCAGTCTGGCCCAGTGTGATCTCTGTATCATGTCTCCCGAAAAATGCCATTATCATCTGGGTACTTGTCGCGAGCCGGAATGGGGCCTGTCGCACTGCATGAAACCCCATATCGTGTATCTGTCTAATACCTCGGGAGCCAAGGTGGGTATCACGCGCGAAAGCCAGTTGCCGACCCGCTGGATTGACCAGGGAGCGCTGCAGGCCTTGCCGATACTGAGGGTATCCAAACGCTATTATTCGGGGCTGATCGAAACTGCCTTTAAAAAACACATTAGCGACAGGACCAACTGGCGCACCATGTTGAAAAATGAAGTTGAGCCCCTGGATTTGTATGCGCTGTTCGAGTCTTTATGGCCAGAGGTAGTGTCGGAAATCGATGATGAAGTTAAAAATGATGTCGAAATTATCGCTAGCCCGGACCAGTTGCAGAATTTTCACTTTCCCGCACGTCAGTACCCGAGCAAGATCGTGAGCTTTAACCTGGACAAAATACCTGTAGTTGAGGGCCAACTGGACGCAGTAAAGGGCCAATACCTGATACTGGATACCGGGGTTATCAATATGCGTAAATATGCTGGATATCTGGTCGACATAAGCCTGTCATGAGTGAAGTGGTACTTGCTCAAATCAAACTACATCAGAAATCCCGGTGGTTCCCCGGGCTACGGCTGGTTAGCGATTAATTCCGGGGATTATCCTGGAATCGCTTCGGCTACTTCCCTTACCAGGCCAGGCCCCCGGTAAATCAATCCCGTGTATAACTGTACCAGGCTGGCACCGAGTTCCAGACGCTCGCGTGCTTCTGCGGCCGAATCGATGCCTCCGACCGATATGATAGGGATATCGTTTTGCAGAACACGATGGAATTGGCTGAGCACATGTCTTGATTTTTCGCAAACAGCCCTACCGCTAAGACCACCCGCTTCTCCGGCTAACCGATGCCCGGCCACGGGCAACCGGTCCAGGGTGGTATTGGTGGCGATCAGGGCATCGATACCGTGCTTGCGCATCAGGTCGGCAATCGCGGGTATCGCTTCGTCGTCCAGATCCGGGGATATTTTCAATGCAATGGGTCGATTAAATTGATACTGGTCCTGTAATGATTTCCGGGTTTCATCGATACCATGCAACAGGGCATCAAGTGCAGCCTCGGTCTGCAGTTTGCGCAGTCCGGGTGTATTTGGCGACGATACGTTGATACTAATATAGTCGGCCTGATGGTAAACTTTTTGCAACCCAATCTGGTAATCAGAAAGGGCGTTGTCCACCGGCGTCGTCAGATTTTTACCAATATTTATTCCCAGCACATAAGGCCTGGGTCTCTCCGGCAACTGTCGCAGTAAGTGATCTACACCCCTGTTATTGAAGCCCATTCGATTGATGATACTGCGGTGGCGGACAAGCCTGAACAAACGAGGCCTGGGGTTACCGTCCTGTGGCAGCGGCGTCACCGTGCCTACTTCGATGGACCCGAAGCCGAGTTTGGCGAGGCCGGGCAGGTATTCTGCATTTTTATCGAGTCCAGCGGCGAGGCCAACCGCATTGGGGAACTCGATTCCCATTAACTGTTTTGGTTTTTCAATTCGATTTTGGGGAAGCAGCCATTTGAACTGATTTAACATCTCCAGGCTGACTTCGTGAGCCAGTTCTGCATCGACAGAAAACAGGATTGGTTTGAGCAGGGAATATAACATTAATCAGAGGCTCCTAAGCTACTGGAGATCAGTGATTTCAATTCGGCATAGTGATTCACGTCCTGCAGCCTATCAATATCTCGGACGGTTTCAAGCAGAGATACCCGGTAATCCAGGGATTTGGCATTTTCCAGTGTTTTTTGCAGTACCCTGTTTTGCCCCCATTCAACATTGGCAAATAGTTCGGCATCGACCCTGCGGCATCCAATCAAAGCGTAACCGCCATCGAATGTCGGTAATAAAACCATATCGTGATTGCGCAGAGCGTCGATAGCCTGTTGCAGATGGACGGCTGTTAAATCGAGGCAATCTGAACCAATCAGGATAACTCCTGAATCTTCATTTACGTTTTGTTCTAATCGACTTTTGATTGCTGTTAGCATGCGAGATCCGAGGTTCATCCCCTGTTGCAGGCTATAGGGCTGGTCCCTAAATATCGAGTCCTGTGATTCTTCACTCAACCATAGCTGGTAGTCAATTCCCGATTGGCGTACAAGACCTATCGTGTAGTCCAGGCAGTAGCGATAGATATCTGTTGCTACCGATTCGCCAAGCTCCGGTATCAGGCGCGTTTTCACTTTACCCTTGACCGGTGGTTTGGCAAATATCTGGATTAATGCTGGCGTTGTATTACCGGGGAATTCCATATTTACCCTGCTAGTTGTTTGACCACTAGCTCTGATTCGGGTAATAGATTCGATGCAGGCGAACAGGATTTATGCCCAGAAAGTAAGCCAGGCGCAGGCTCCACATCAATAAAACGGTTTTGATAATGCCATTTTGTTGCCAACGTCGACTCGATGTCATAACCGGGTGGGCCCCGATCGAAGGCGTTGATTTTTGCCGGGCGAGTTTGCTGATCGCCACATCTTCCATAATCGGAATATCCGGGTAGCCCCCCAATTCCTGGAAAAAGGACCTGCGAAAATACAGACCCTGGTCTCCAGTAGCGACCTTGCTAACCCGGGATCGCAGATTGATCAAGCTTTCGACTATGCTTAGGGGCCAGTGCTCGCCGCTTAGTTTGACCGGGAAAAATCCCCATTGATTTGATAGCCGCAACTGAGCCTGCCAGTTGTCCGGAAGCTGACTATCAGCATGCAGGAACACCAGCCAGTTACCGCGCGCATGTGCGCTGGCTGCATTCATTTGGTTGGCCCTGCCGGTGCTAGTGTTGATCACGCGGCAGGGATAGTGTTTGGCGATTTCCGGGCTATTATCTGTGCTGCCGCCGTCACTAATAATAACTTCGATATCGGAGCTCCCCTGTAGACTTTGCGACAGTTGCTCCAGTGTGCTGTCTAACTCTGACGATTCATTAAAGACCGGTATGATGATGCTGGCTGAAATTCGACTCGATTCAGGCAAGTGCTCCACCGCAACTGCTGCCCTGTCCCGCCGTACAGCCGTAACAATGATCGGCAATACGTATTGGAATATTTAACAGGTCGTGATCCAGTACATCGCTTATATGCAGGGGATCACGAGTTTGTGGATTACCAATGTTCATATTTAACATTTGATTAAAGTCACAGTCGTAGACGTAACCCTGCCAGTCTACGCTTAGCTGGTTTTTGCACATCAGGCCGGCGAGATTAGAAGCGCTAAAAGAATCTTTTAGTAAATTCATATAGTTTTCGAAACCGCCTTTGGAAACCAGCGTGCTGCCAAAGCGCGCGATGGGCATATTGGTGATCGTAAATAGCTGGTCAAAGCAGATATCAAACTCTTCGCTGAGAAACTGTTTATAGTCATTTTGAAGACCTTGCTGCGGTGGCGGCAAGTAGGGGCCGGTCGGGTTGTATACCAGGGTAATCGTCAGCTTGCTGCCTTTCTGACTATATCCGAGCCGATTGAGAATTTTCAATGCGTCTATACTTTTTTGATAGACCCCCTTACCCCTCTGACCATCGACATTCTCTTCCAGGTAACAGGGCAGCGAGGCGACTATTTGTACTTCATTGTCGGCCAGGAACTGGGCCATGTCCTCAAAACCGGGTTCCAGTAAAATGGTTAGATTGCAGCGATCAATAATAGTGACATCGAACTTCCTCGCCTCCAGCACGAGTTCCTTAAACAGGGGATTCATTTCCGGCGCACCACCGGTAAGATCGAGGGTATGAATCGTTGGTTGTTCGAGTATTTTCATCAGGTACTCGATATTTTCTCTTGCCATTATTTCCTTGCGCGCAGGCCCTGCGGCGACATGACAATGCAAACAGGATTGATTGCATCGATAACCGAGATTGACCTGCAAAATTTCGACCGCCTGGCGTGAGACCGATGGGAAGCTGGTATTTTTCAATAATGGCCAGGTATCTATCATTTGGATTGTACGGATTGGGTTAGTAAGCAATAGACAGGCAATATATCACAGAGTTCCTGCCGCGCTTATGCGCAACCAGACTACAACTTCCCAGCCCGGTATTTTCCATGTAAAACGTATTGATTAAAAGGAATCTGAGTATCATCAGAATCGATGTTGAAGGCTGGTCCTGGAGCTAGCTTTTTGGACCAACATGAATATAGCTTCTATCGGGCTGTATAAAGATCTGTTTTCTACTAAAATAAGATTTGGGTAAACCTGTCACGGGACGTAATGAAAGATAGTGGTCAGCGAATCAATTTTCCGCGCACCGGGGTTGCAGTAATTGTTACCCATAAGCAAAAAGTTCTTTTAGGTGAACGCATTATTAAACCAGGTGAGTTTGCCTGGCAATTGCCTGGCGGCTGGATCAGGATGGGGGAGCCTGCCGACGCGACCGCAAAACGGGAAGTAAGAGAAGAAACCGGACTTGAGCTCAAGAGTGCTCGATTCGTAACCTATACTAACAATTTTTTTTCGGCTCAGAATCATTCTATCTCACTCTATTTTGAGGCAGAATGCTTGAATCCAGAAATGTTGAGAGTTTGTGAGCCGGACAAATGTCTACAATGGGCGTGGATAGATTGGCAGGATGCTCCAGATAATCTATATTTACCCCTGGAATTGCTCAGAAATTCCGGTTACCGCCCTTTTGTTTGAAATAGGTACCTTACCCGTGCTAGATTTTAGCTAAAATGTAGTATTTTTATAGGGATATGGCCAGTAAACTAGAAACAGGTTTAACTATACTGCTATAGTTATTATGTGAGATTTTGGGAATCAAATTGCTAAGATGAGTGTGGAATTCGAAATTGCAAGCGATCAGATCGATGGTGCGAGGGACTATCAGGAAGACGCTTTCATGGTCAATCAGCTCGGTGAAGCTGAAAATGGGGACATCTGCTCACTAGTTATTATGGCCGATGGCATGGGTGGTCATGCAGCCGGCAACGTTGCCAGCAACATGGTGGTTGCATCGTTCAATAAAACATTCCAGTCTGCTTTTCCTGCTACTGCTATTGCAGAAACCCTGACCGACGCCCTGAATCGATCTAACGATCAAATACGCACCTCTGTAAAAGAAACCCCCGCGCTTAAGGGCATGGGTTGCACCATGGTTACGGCCTATGTGCAAGACGATAATTTATACTGGGTCAGTGTTGGAGACAGTCATCTGTATCTGATACGTAATCGAGAATTGATCAAGCAAAATGCCGATCATAGTTATGGCGCTTATATCGACCTGATGAAGGAACAGGGCGAGGATGTCGAAGAACAGGCAGGTATGTCCAGAAACATGCTGATGAGTGCGATGACCGGAGAGGAAATCAGCAACATCGACGTTCCGGGAGAACCTGTCAAGCTTATTCCTGGTGATCGAATCATCATTGCCAGTGATGGACTGGATACACTGGGTGCCGGTGCTATTATTCAATATTCATCCTGGTCGGATACTGCAAAAGAGTGTGTCTATGCATTACTCAAGGCTGTCGAAGATGCAAACAAGATCAACCAGGATAACACCACGATAATTGTAATAGATGTCAAGGAGCGTGGTGCCGAGGTTGCTCCTGTCGTAGCTGAGGTTGAGTCAAAACCAGAAGAATCTCCCGATGATAGCTTTACTTATAAACCACCACGGGAACCACGATCATACAAATGGTTGATCTGGTTAGTGGTTTTTGGGTTGTTCGGTGGCGGTGGGTTTTTCGCCTGGCAGGGCGGATATATAAAACAGGCCGAAAAAGAGGTGATGGCGTTAATAGAATCCCAGACCGCCTCAACCCAAGCTGAACCAGTTGTTGAGCAAACCCAGGCTCAGGTGCCGGTAGAAGAACCGCAGGTGGTAGAAGCGCAACCGGAGCCAGAACCGGAACCAGTGCCAGTGGTTGCCAGCAATGCCACTGTTTTCAGGGACAAGTTAAAATCAGGCGGCGTCGGCCCGAGGATGATCCAGGTGCCTGCTGGTGAATTCCTTATGGGTTCAAGATCCGGTGTTGTTGCTGCCGACGAAGTGCCGAGACATAAGGTTAAAATCAAGTCATTTTTGGTGTCGGTTTACGAAATAACTTATGCCGAGTATGACCAGTTTGCGAGGGCCACCAAGCGAAGAAAACCAGACGATTCCGGCTGGGATCGCAATACCCAACCGGTCAATAATGTCTCCTGGGATGATGCCTATGCTTATAGCCGATGGTTATCGAAGCAAACTGGTAAAAATTATCGCCTGTTATCTGAAGCCGAGTGGGAATATGCGGCGCGGGCTGGTACCACATCGTCCTACTGGTGGGGCAGGAAAGCTGGCACCAGTAATGCCCATTGTTTTAATTGCAAGAGCGAATATAACACCAGTAAGCCGGCAAAAGTTGGTACTTATAAACCCAATCCCTACGGTATTTACGATACAGCAGGCAATTTGTATGAATGGGTACACGATTGTTATCACCGCAATTATAAGGAAGCGCCAACCAACGGCTCTGTCTGGGAAGGTGGTGATTGTAAGGTCCGCATAGCCCGTGGTGGTGCCTACCACAGCCCGGCCAGTTCCATGCGGGTTGAAAATCGAGAGAAGTTTACAAGTACCCGCGGTCAGTATAATGTCGGCATTCGTCTGGCGCGTGATTTGTAATCAATCAGCGCTGTTAGAATCCCTGCGGCACTACGTTCAGGGTAATCTCGCGAAGATAGCACGCCGATGATCGACTGGGGTCGAATCGATACCGTTTTACTCGACATGGACGGTACCCTGCTAGACCTTCATTTCGACAATTATTTCTGGCAGGAGTATTTGCCCCTCCGATATGCTGAAATTAAGCGCCTGGATCCAGAGCAGGCCAGGCACAGCATCAACCAACAAACTCGTTCAATTCAAGGCACCCTGGAGTGGTACTCAACCGATTACTGGAGCGAGGCGCTGAAACTCGACGTGGTTGAATTAAAAAACGAGGTTAGCCACAAGGTTAGCGTGCGGCCCCATTGCGAAGATTTTCTCGATGCCTTGCGAGAGGCTGGTAAAGATGTGGTGATGGTAACCAATGCCCATCACGATAGTCTCAATCTAAAAATGAAAAAAACCGGCATTGCCGACAAATTTGATCGGCTGATTACCGTCCACGAATTTTCCCTGCCCAAAGAAAACCCCGAGTGTTGGCTCGAAGTCCAGCAGCTACATCCTTTTGACCCATCCAGGACCTTGTTAATCG
>JBGUEB010000160.1:0-8184 GCA_041821565.1 Gammaproteobacteria bacterium
GATCATAAACAGCCCCAACATGCGGAAGGCATATATAAGCGCCAGTGAAAATGCAGCTCGTTTTTCGGTAACTAACATACAGCAGGAAGTTGGATGATTTTTCGAAGCGCGATTTTAGCACATAGATTTTCGGGGTTCTCTTATATCATTTACCCATCTAAGAAAACATAAGTCTCCGGTTAAACTATCGCGAAATTCTTATTCGAAAAAGTTATAATTGTCTGTTTGGTCTGGCCCGCATAAACTCTGGGGGCCGTCACAATTGGGACACATTCGGGAAAATACAACCAGATTATGGAATTCATCACAATCAGGGGCGCACGGACGCATAACCTCAAAAATATCGATATTAGCTTACCGCGCGATAAGCTAATCGTTTTCACCGGGTTATCTGGCTCGGGGAAGTCATCGCTTGCCTTCGATACTATTTTTGCCGAAGGCCAAAGACGCTATGTTGAATCGCTTTCTACCTACGCGCGTCAATTCCTGTCGGTGATGGAAAAACCGGATATAGACCATATTGAGGGCCTGTCGCCCGCGATTTCGATAGAACAGAAAACCACTTCCCACAACCCGCGTTCGACTGTGGGCACCATTACCGAAATTTATGACTATTTACGTCTATTGTTCGCCCGCGTCGGGACACCTCGATGTCCGACACACGGTGTTACCCTGGAAGCGAACACCATTAGCCAGATGGTTGACCAGGTACTGGCACAGCCAGATAGTTTACGGCTGATGCTACTGGCACCGGTGGTCATGAATCGCAAGGGCGAACACCTGCAATTATTTGACAATCTTCGCCGACAGGGATTTTTACGCGCCCGCATCAATGGCGAAATTTACGAGCTCGACGACCCGCCGAAACTGGAGTTACGGAAGAAACACAATATCGAAGTTGTCGTCGACAGGTTCAAGGTAAGACCCGATTTGAAACTCAGGCTCGCCGAATCGTTCGAGACTGCCTTGCATCTTACCGATGGTATCGCAACCATTGCCAGCCTCGACCCGCAAGAGGCCTTTGAAGAACTCAGGTTTTCCGCCAATTTTGCCTGCCCTGAATGTGGATATTCAATCACCGAGCTTGAACCCCGCCTGTTTTCATTTAATAGCCCGGCCGGTGCCTGTCCGGAATGCGATGGAATCGGCACCATGCAGTTTTTCGACCCTAACCTGGTGGTAAAGTCTCCCGATCTTAGCATGGCGGGTGGTGCGATTCGGGGTTGGGATCGACGCAATGGCTACTATTTTCAAATGCTGCAGTCGCTGGCCAGGCATTTCAAGTTCGACATCGAGGTGCCCTTTAATCAATTGGATCTGAATATCCGCGATATCATCCTCAACGGCTCACCCGAAGTAGTCAAGTTTAGTTACCAGAACGAGCGCGGCGACACGCGTATTCAGAAACATCCATTCGAAGGGATTCTTCCCAATTTGAAACGACGCTATCGTGATACCGAATCGAGCATGGTTCGCGAGGAGTTGTCCAAATTTCTTTCCGACCAGCCTTGCCAGGTCTGTTCGGGTGAGCGTTTGAACGAAGCGGCCCGCCATGTAACCGTTGCCGATCACAACATCGCTTATATTACGAGAATGCCTATCGATGAAGCCCTGGCATTTTTCCTCGCCCTCGAACTACCGGGTAAAAAAGGTGAGATCGCAGAAAAGATTACCAAGGAAATACGCGAACGCCTGAATTTTCTGGTCAACGTTGGCCTGGAATACCTGGCGCTGGCGCGCAGTGCCGAAACCCTGTCCGGCGGCGAGGCCCAGCGCATACGACTCGCGAGTCAAATAGGTGCAGGCCTGGTTGGCGTCATGTATATACTCGACGAGCCGTCGATTGGTCTGCATCAGCGCGACAACGAACGCCTGTTAAAAACCCTGACCTTCCTGCGCGACCTGGGCAATACCGTAATCGTCGTCGAACACGACGAAGATGCGATAGCTGCCGCAGATCTGATTGTCGATATAGGGCCAGGTGCCGGTGTCCATGGCGGCCAGATCATAGCCACCGGGACCTTGAGTGAGATTGCCAACAACCCTGATTCGATTACCGGCCAATATCTGAACGGTACTCGTTCCATTGCGATTCCTGCAAAGCGCACTGCCATCGACCCTAATCGGCTAATACGCATCAATAAAGCGCGTAGCAACAATTTGAAATCGGTTGATCTGGAACTTCCGATTGGTTTGTTAACCTGTATCACGGGGGTCTCAGGTTCGGGAAAATCAACTCTCATTAACGAGACCCTGTACAAGCTTGCGGCAATCGAAATTAATTCCAGCAATTTAAATGCCGGCCAATACGAGTCCCTCAGCGGCCTTGAAAATTTCGACAAGGTTATCGATATCAACCAGAGCCCGATTGGCCGCACCCCACGTTCCAATCCAGCCACCTACACCGGTTTGTTTACTCCAATTCGGGAAATTTATTCTGGTACCCAGGAATCCCGTTCACGTGGTTACAAACCGGGTCGTTTTAGTTTTAATGTCAAAGGCGGCCGATGTGAAGCCTGCCAGGGTGACGGTGTGACCAAAGTCGAAATGCATTTTCTGCCTGATGTCTACGTCACCTGCGATATATGCAAAGGCAAGCGTTACAATCGCGAAACTCTCGATATTCTCTACAAGGGTAAGTCTATCCATCAGGTGCTGGAAATGACTGTTGAAGACGCAACCGTGTTTTTCAGCGCGATACCGGTGTTGAAACGAAAGCTGGATACGTTGATGGATGTGGGCCTGAGTTATATAACCCTGGGTCAAAATGCGACTACCCTCTCCGGTGGTGAAGCACAACGTATAAAACTCGCGCGTGAATTATCGAAACGTGATACCGGAAGCACCCTCTACATACTTGACGAACCAACCACCGGACTCCATTATCACGATATCGAACAATTGCTCAGCGTATTGCACCGACTACGCGATCATGGCAACACCATTGCCGTAATTGAACATAATCTACACGTGATAAAAACCGCCGACTGGATCATCGATCTCGGCCCCGAAGGTGGTGACAAGGGCGGTGAAATCATCGCCAGCGGAACTCCCGAACAGGTTGCCAGGGTCGCTCGCTCTTATACCGGTCAGTACCTCAAAGCCATGCTAGAATCGCAGAAACAGATCATTGAACCCGAGCCCGTATCTGCATAGCCGGATTAACCGTCACTACAATTGAGAAAGACAAGATGACACAAGAAATCACCTGTTTTAAGGCCTACGATGCTCGTGGCAAGGTGCCCGATGAATTAAACGAAGACATTGCTTATCGCGTCGGCCGCGCCTACGCCGAGTTTGTTCAACCGGCACAGGTAGCGGTCGGACGCGATGCCAGGCTTAGCAGCGACAAACTGTTTGATGCATTGTCAAAAGGATTAATGGAAAGTGGCGTCGATGTGCTCGATCTCGGCCTGTGCGGAACCGAGGCAGTTTATTTTGCCACCTTCCACAAGCATCTTGATGGCGGCATCATGATTACGGCCAGCCACAACCCGTCTGACTACAATGGCTTTAAATTTGTTCGTCACGACGCCCGCCCTATCAGTGCTGATAGCGGCCTGGTAGATATTCGCCAAATCGCTGAAACAGGGACCTTTAGCCCTTCGACAAGAACAGGTGAAGTCATTGCAACCGACCTGAGAGATGCTTATATCAACCACTTACTCGGCTATCTCCCTGATATCAGTACTTTAAAGCCATTTAAAATCATCGCCAATTCGGGTAATGGTGTCTCCGGCCCAACAATTGATTTACTCGAAGCTCATCTGCCATTTGAATTCGTAAAGGTTCAACACGAGGCCGATGGTAACTTCCCAAACGGCGTACCAAATCCAATGTTAGCCGAAGGCAGAACTACCACCGTTGACGCCATCAAAAAACACAAAGCAGATTTTGGCATTGCCTGGGACGGTGATTTCGATCGCTGTTTCTTCTTCGACCACAAGGGTCGCTTTATCGAAGGATATTATATTGTCGGCCTACTTGCCGCCCAGTTACTGCAACAGAATCCCGGTGGGTTAATTGTGCATGATCCACGCCTGGTCTGGAATACCAGGGAACTGGTAGAACAAAATCACGGTGAGTCGGTACAGAGCAAGGCGGGGCACGCTTTCATCAAGGAAACTATGCGTGAAGTCAACGCTGTTTACGGTGGGGAAATGAGCGCACACCATTATTTTCGCGACTTCGGCTATTGTGACAGCGGCATGATCCCCTGGTTATTGCTGACACAAATAATGTCTGATCAGGACAAATCGCTGGCCGAGCTGGTCGACGAAAGAATTGAAAAATTCCCGGTGAGCGGAGAAATTAACGTTGCCGTAGACAACCCGGCAACTATCATCGAATCGGTAAAATCGTATTTCAGCAATCAAAAACACGAACTCGACGAAATAGACGGCCTCGGCATGGATTTTGGAGAATGGCGATTCAACTTGCGTGCTTCTAATACCGAACCATTGCTTAGGATGAACCTGGAAACTCGCGGTGACTACGCTTTGATGGAACAAAAACGCGACGAATTATTGCAACTGATAGGTGCTTAACCGAACTTGTGAGTTTCGCAAAGTGAGGCATGCGTAGAAATGCGTAATAAAAAAAGCCAGCATGATAGCTGGCTTTTTTACAATATATTATAAAACCAGCCTATTCTTCTTCGACCTCGGGGCGATCAACCAGTTCGACATAGGCCATTGGCGCCTTGTCACCCGTACGAAAGCCACATTTTAGAATACGCAAATAACCACCAGGGCGTTCCTTATAGCGTGGACCCAGATCGGCGAACAATTTGCCAACCATTTGCTTATCACGGATACGGCTGAAAGCGATACGTCGATTAGCAACATTATCGTCCTTCGCCAGTGTGATCAACGGTTCGGCTACACGGCGCAGTTCTTTGGCCTTCGGCAAAGTGGTTTTGATCACTTCGTGATCGAACAGGGACGCAGCCATGTTCCTGAACATTGCCTTGCGATGGGAGCTATTGCGGTTGAGTTGCCTGCCGCTATTACGATGACGCATTTTCTAAACCTCTTTTAACTCGCTAACTTGGTATCATTATCGATGCTGGCAGGTGGCCAGTTTTCCAGACGCATGCCTAGCGACAAACTATACGATGCCAGCACGTCTTTGATTTCAGTCAGCGATTTCTTACCCAAATTAGGAGTCTTAAGCAATTCAACCTCGGTGCGTTGAATTAAGTCGCCGATATAATATATGTTTTCTGCCTTCAGACAATTGGCTGAACGCACGGTTAACTCCAGGTCGTCGACAGGACGCAACAGAATAGGATCGATCAGTGATTCCGGCTCAACATCTTCTTCCTCATCCGATCCTTCCAGATTGACGAATACTGATAACTGATCCTTTAAAATGCTGCCTGCGATACGAATCGCCTCTTCCGGATCAATTGAACCATTGGTTTCGATATCAATGATCAACTTATCCAGGTCGGTACGCTGTTCAACCCGTGCCGCTTCAACGCTATAGGCAATCTTGCGTACTGGAGAAAAAGAAGCATCCAGTTGCAAATGACCCAACGCAGCATCTTCGTCAGAAATTTGACGTGTATTTGCCGCCTGGTAACCACGGCCTTTCATCACGTGCAATGACATGTTGAATTTTATGCCCTTGGTCAGGGTTGCAATGACACAGTCCGGGTCGACTATCTCGATATCGTGGTCGAGCTGGATATCGCCCGCGGTAACCACACCAGGACCTTTCTTGCTAATGGTCAGGGTAGCTTCATCACGCGCGTGCATGGTTATGCCAACCCCTTTCAGGTTCAGCATGATATCGATAACATCTTCCTGTACACCGTCGATAGTGGTGTACTCGTGCAGCACACCGTCGATATTGAAATCAACGATGGCACAACCCGGAATCGAGGACAACAATATTCTACGCAGGGCGTTGCCGAGCGTATGTCCAAAACCTCGCTCTAACGGCTCGATAGATACTTTGGCATGATAGGTTTGCTGCTCTTCGACCTTAACTTGTTTCGGCTTCAGCAAATCAGAAAACATTTTAGATGACATAAAACGACTCGTTAATTATTTAGAGTAAAGTTCAACGACTAGCTGTTCGTTGATATCTGGGGGTAATTCGGTACGCAGCGGGAAGGCTTTAAAAGTACCTTCAAACTGGCTGTGATTAACGTCAATCCAGTCCGGAAAACCGATTTGTTCGGCGAGGGACATGGATTCTACGATGCGTGCCTGTTTGCGTGATTTTTCACGCACACTGACCACATCCGAGGGATTAACCACATAAGACGCCACGTTAACAATTTTACCATTAACCATGATTGCCTTGTGGCTTACCAGTTGGCGTGCTTCGGAGCGAGTAGAACCAAAGCCCATACGATAAACAACATTATCGAGACGTGCTTCGAGCAACTGCAGCAAATTTTCACCTGTTGAGCCCTTCAGACGCGATGCTTCCTGGTAATAATTCCTGAACTGTCTTTCCAGCACACCATAGATTCTTCGCAGCTTTTGCTTCTCGCGCAACTGCAGTCCATAGTCAGACACTCTGGGACGACGTGTGCCGGCACCATGCATTCCTGGCGGGTTATCAATCTTGCACTTGGTATCAACCGCGCGGCGTGAAGACTTGAGGCTCAGATCCGCCCCTTCACGGCGCATCAACTTACATTTGGGTCCAATATATTTAGCCATTCTTAATCTAACCTTTTCCTAATCTAACCAATTACTAATCTAACCTGTTATATTCAGCCTACACGCGGCGTTTCTTGGGTGGGCGACAGCCGTTATGCGGAATCGGCGTCACATCATCGATTCTGGAAATTTTTAAACCAATCGCATTCAACGCTCGCACTGCCGAGTCGCGTCCTGGACCAGGTCCTTTCACCATTACTTCGAGGTTCTTCATGCCCATTTCCTGCGCAACCTGGCCGGCTCTTTCTGCTGCCACCTGGGCAGCAAATGGTGTACTTTTACGCGAGCCACGAAAACCCGAGCCGCCGGCAGTCGCCCAGGAAAGCGCGTTTCCCTGGCGATCGCAAATGGTCACAATCGTGTTATTAAAGGTTGCATGAATATGCGCAACGCCGTCAGAAACGGTGCGTTTTACCTTCTTCTTGGTACGGGGGTTATCAGCCATATCTGTTTTAGCCTATCTTTTGAGTGGGCGTCTTGGGCCCTTACGAGTACGTGCGTTAGTTTTTGTTCTCTGACCGCGTAGCGGAAGTCCGCGACGATGGCGAATACCCCGGTTTGTTCCCAAATCCATCAAACGCTTGATATTCATTGAGATTTCGCGACGCAAATCGCCTTCGGTGGTTAAGCCATCAACCTGGGCACGAATCGCCTCCAGTTGTTCTTCGTTTAGGTCACGAACCCTGGTCTCCGGGTTGATTCCGGTCTCGCTACAGATTGTTGCCGAGCGCGTTGCGCCAATGCCAAAGATTGCCTGCAAGGCAATTACTGTATGCTTGTTATCCGGTATATTTACACCTGCAATACGAGCCATAAAAACTAATTCTCCTAAACTAATCGCGAATTAAGCGGGCGCAGATTTTAGCTGCCGCCCCCCTAATAATCAACAATTTAAATCAACGATTTAAAATTACTAAACAAATACTCTGTGCCAGGAATCACAAACTAACCCTGGCGCTGCTTATGGCGTGGGTCCTGACAAATAACCCGGACCGCTCCATTGCGGCGAATTATCTTGCAGTTTTTACACATCTTTTTAACGGAAGCTCTCACTTTCATAACTTTACCTGTACCCTGGTATCTACTCTAGCGAACGACGCCAGCGCCACCATACCCTTTAAAATTCGATTTTTTCATGAGGCCATCGTATTGATGACTCATCAGATGCGCTTGCACCTGTGACATGAAATCCATCACCACTACAACGATGATTAACAAAGAAGTACCGCCAAAATAAAATGGTACGTTCCAGAACAGAATCAAAAACTCTGGTAGTAAACATACGCCTGTAATATACATCGCGCCAACCAGCGTTAATCTCGACATGACGCCATCAATGTAGGTTGCGGTTTGATTACCCGGCCTGATGCCAGGAATAAAAGCGCCTGATTTCTTTAAATTTTCGGCGGTTTCTTTCGAATTAAAAACCAGCGCGGTATAGAAGAAGTCCTTCCACGGCATCTCATAGGTGGTCCTCGCCAGCGCCAGTAACAGCGGATAGATG
>JBGUEB010000161.1:0-8173 GCA_041821565.1 Gammaproteobacteria bacterium
GAAGCGATCACATATTTCCGATATCGAGGCATTACTTGAACGCTGTGATTTACCTTTTTCAGATTGCGGCGAACATATTCAAAATTTTGTCGGAGTCATCAAAAGCGGCAATTTAATTGCCATTGGTGCATTGCAGTACGAAGATTCGGTTGCATTGTTACGATCGATCGCGGTGCATCCAGATTCTAGAGGCCAGGGTCTGGCTAGTGCGATCACGCATCATTTAATCGAACAGGCGCAATCCAGAGAAGTGCGGCAACTGTATATCCTTACCGAAACTGCAGAAACTTACTTTAGTCAGTTTGGATTCTATTCAATTCCCAGGCAGGCAGCACCAGTTCGCATCCAGGCCACGCGACAGTTTGAATCTCTATGTCCGTCGAGTGCACAGCTTATGCGTCTGGATTTATAACAGCAATCAGAAGCTCTTTAAAAAGGAAATTATTTTGTAGATGTCACCAAATTTATCACCAGCACGCCCGGGCTTTACTGAATTTGTAGTGCTCATGGCGTTCATTATTTCCCTGGTCGCTTTGTCAATTGACGCCATGTTACCTGCGCTGCCCGAAATAGCCACAGACCTGGCATTTGAGCGCCCCAATGATGGCCAGTTTATTATATCCATGTTGTTTGTCGGCATGGGCTTCGGACAGATTGTATTCGGTCCTTTATCCGATAGCATCGGACGAAAGCCAGCGATCAATATTGGATTTTTAGTCTTTATCATCGGTTGCCTGGTATCCATTTTTGCCCGGGATTTCAATGACATGATGCTGGGACGCTTGTTACAGGGACTGGGCGCGGCTGGGCCGCGTGTGGTCGCCACAGCATTGGTGCGTGATTGTTACAAGGGTCGTGAAATGGCACGTGTCATGTCTTTTGTAATGACAATTTTTATCCTGGTGCCGGTAATTGCACCAGCGATCGGGCAGGTCATCATCGCATACCTGGACTGGCATTCGATTTTCATCCTGTTTTTGATATTGGCGATTATCGCGCTAACCTGGTTTAGCATTCGACAACCGGAAACACTGCCAAAGGACAGGCGTATTCGTTTTTCAGTGACACAGATGATCAGTGATATCAAAACTATAGTCTCGATTCCTGCCGCCATCGGTTACACGATTACAATGGGATTTATTTTCGGTGCTTTTGTTGGCTATCTGAGTAGCTCGCAACAAATTTTCCAGGTGCAATATGCACTCGGCAATCAGTTTCCCGTGTATTTCGGGGTGTTAGCAGCGTCGATCGGGCTAGCATCGCTGCTCAATTCGCAAATGGTAATGCGGTTTGGTATGCGTCGTTTGTCGTATGTGGCGATGATTTCTATCGCCGTGTTATCGCCTATTTTCATGCTGATTGTGCAGCATTATCAGGGTCATCCGCCTTTACCCATGTTGATGGGATACTTGCTGGGCGTGTTTTTCTTTATGGGTATTCTGTTTGGAAATTTAAACGCCCTGGCGATGGAACCCCTGGGTCATATCGCAGGCCTCGGTGCGGCTGTTGTGGGCTCGGTTTCAACCCTGATTGCGGTAGTTTTTGGTGTCCTGATCGCCGCTGCCTACGATGGAACCATAATACCGCTGGTGATAGGGTTTGCGGTGCTTAGCATAGCTTGCCTGATTACGATCTACTGGACAGAGAAAATCTCTAGCCTACAAAGCGCATAACTTCATCTTCGATCTCGGCCTTGTCGATCACCACATCGTGGCAGACTGGTTTGGCAAAAAGTGCGAGTATAACTTCGGGTACTTCGATGCCGGCCGCCTGTGCAACTGATTCGAGCGCCTGTTGGTCCGGGTTACCAGCATTGCCAGTTATCGCCTCATCGATTACGGGTGAAAACTTGGTCCATTCTGCGGTTGAATAAACGATAGTCGCCAGCGACTTCGGTGTGTGAAACTCCCATGATTTAAAGCAGGTAGCAGTATGCGGATCCATCAGGTAACCATCTTCGAAAGTTTGCCGTATATAGGCCATACCTTCTTCGTCGCTACAGCATTCTGCTGCAAAAATTTCCTGAATTTGCCTGGTTTCTACGGCATCAAGCTGGTAGTACCGGTTCTCGTCGAGCTGTTGCATCAACTGGCGTGTACGTTGCTGTCCGAACAGGTCGAATAACACGCGTTCGACATTGGATGATTTGAGAATGTCCATGGCGGGAGAAGTTGTCGAAATCAGGGACTTGTCGCTGATGTCGTAGCGACCGGTATTGATCCACTCGGTGAGCACGTTGTTGGCATTTGACGAAATCATAATGCGCTCTACAGGTAAACCCATTTTGCGAGCATAGTAAGCACCCAACGCATTACCGAAATTACCACTGGGAACGTTCAGATACACCTTTTCACCGGGCAATATTGCCGCTTGTCTCACCAGTTCCAGGTAAGAATGAACGTGATAGATGATCTGAAACAAGATACGACCGAAATTTACCGAATTAGCCGCAGATAGCGAAATTCCACGATCCTGTAATTGTTGTTTGAATGATGCAGAAGCCAGCATCGACTTGAGGGCTGACTGGGTATCATCAAAATTTCCGTTGATACCGATTACTTTCAGATTGCTGGCAGACTCGGTGACCATTTGCAGGCGTTGAACATCAGAGGTGCCTCCGCTGGGGTAGAGGCAAACGACCCGGATATTATCCCGCGCCTTGAAAGTCTCGAGAGCGGCAGGACCGGTATCGCCGCTGGTAGCTGTAAGTATCAGATACTGTTGATTCTGCTGCTTTGCCAATTTGGACAATATCAGGCCAAAAGGCTGCAGGGCCATATCCTTGAATGCGCGGGTGGGGCCATGATAAAGCTCGCTAATGAATAATTTATCACGCAGTTTAATTACAGGAACCGGATTTTGTGGGTCATCAAAGTAATCGTACAAATCCACAGCCTGTTGCAGGGTTTCAGCATCAATGTCGATATCAAGTAATGTAATCAGTGAAACGGCGAGTGATTTGTAAGACCCGGTTAACTGGCTTTCAAGGAAGGCCTGGTCGAATTTGGGTAGCGTATCAGGACTGTAGATGCCGCCATAGGATGCAACGGGCGACAGGATAGCCTCAGAGAAACCTGTTGTTTCCGCTCGACTACCGTCATTGCCGCGAGTTTCGATGAAATTCATTGGTTTAACCTGTTTATTTCGCTCATATGGTCTGTTTTAGACCCGATTTGTTGCTAACCAGGACTGCCTGTTTCTGTTGCTATGCCATAACGGGCAGGATTATATATCAGCGGATCGCCCGAACAACCTGTTTTAAAGCTGCTGGTATGGGGGAAATCATCTAGTTGAGTAATATTTCCCGCTTTTGGCTTCTACTTGAAGGCAATAGTGCGTAAAATCACCCGATTAAATTTCAGTTTACAGCAATCATATATTTCATTGTGCAATACCAGATGGTTTCTGGTATCAACCCTGTTTGAGACTCGATGTCCGCTACCGAAAAAACTAATTTACTCAACCTGAATCGGACTGGCCTGGAAACTTTTTTCGCTGAATTAGGCGAAAGACCTTTTCGCGCGAAGCAGCTGATGCAATGGGTTCATCAGCGAGGTGTTATCGATTTTGCACAGATGACAGATATGTCAAAGGCTTTGCGTGAGACACTGGGCCGAACGGCCTGCATCACTCTTCCCGAGATCGGTGAGAGCCAGACGTCGAATGATGGCACGAGGAAATGGTTGCTTAGCGTCGATGGCGCCGAGAACGCGATCGAGTGTGTTCTTATCCCGGAAAAGTCGCGCACCACTCTTTGTGTATCGTCGCAGGTGGGTTGTACCCTGAATTGCAGTTTTTGCTCAACCGCAAAGCAAGGTTTTAATCGAAACCTCGAAACCTCGGAGATAATCGGCCAATTACATCTGATTCATCATATCCTGCTGCGAGAGGGCCTGGAACAGGGTGTTAGTAACGTGGTAATGATGGGTATGGGCGAACCATTGATGAACTTCGATGCGGTAATAACTTCAGTCGACATGATGTGTGACGATTACGCTTATGCCTTGAGTAAGCGACGGGTTACGATTAGCACCGCGGGCGTAGTGCCGGCGATGGAGAAACTGCGCCAAACGACTGATGTCAGCCTTGCAGTTTCATTACACGCGCCAAATGATACCCTGCGAAATGAGCTGGTGCCAATTAACCGTAAATATCCCATTCATGAGTTATTGCGTGCCTGTAGGTCTTATATCGATGGATACAGGAGCCGTAAAATAACCTTTGAATATGTCATGTTGAAAGGGGTTAATGATAAAATCGAACACGCCAGGGAACTGGCCAAACTAATAGGCGATATTCCCTGCAAGCTAAATTTAATTCCCTTTAACCCTTACCCACATGCGATATACCAGTGTTCAGACAAAGCCACCATCGATCGTTTTCGTGAATTTGTTGCAGGTAAGGGCATAATAACGGTTACGCGTCGTGCCAGGGGAGACGATATTGACGCCGCTTGCGGGCAGTTGGTCGGCCAGTTCAGGGACAGAAGTCGAAGAAGCCAGAAGTATCAATTAAGCCTGGAAGCGATTACAGGAGTGTCGAATGTACACTAGGCTCTGGTTAACTGGTCCAATCGTCCTGTTATTGTCGGCTTGTGTAACAGTCGATCCCGCTGAAGAAAATTACGAGGCGGCGAGTAAAATTAATGTGCAACTGGGCATAGCTTATTTACAGCAAAACAATATGGTTCTGGCGAGCGAAAAACTGACGAAGGCGCTGAAGCAGAATCCCAAATCGGCTTCCGCACACAATGCCTACGCTATGTTGCAGGAGCGCTTGCTAGAGAAGGAGAGGGCGGAAGAACATTTTAAAATTGCAACTGAACTGGATCCGACCAATTCCCAGGCGGCTAATAATTACGGTGCCTTCTTATGCCGGAACAATCGGGAAGCCGACTCAGAGGCCTATTTTTTACAGGCGTTGGAGAATCCATTATATTCGACACCAGAGTATGCCTACACTAATGCGGCTTTATGCCTGATCCAGATTAAAGAAATCGACAGGGCAAAAATTTATTTACGCAAGGCATTGGCCGCAAATAGTAATTTCTCGATTGCACTGATTACCACGGCCGAATTATTTTTTGATGATCAAAACTTTAAAGGCACAAAAACACTTATGCAGCACTACCATCGGGCTACGAAACCAACTGCGAAAAGCCTCTGGTTGGAAATCAGGGCAGATCTCGATCTGGGCGATATTTTGAGTGCTGAAGACCTTGCCCGTAGGTTGCAGGCAGAATTCCCGCAATCGGATGAGTATGCGGCCTGGCTGGATTTACAATAAAATGACCATGTCAAAAACTCCGGGGGAAGAAGATATCATGTCCAGCAGTCGTGGACCGGGTGAGCGTTTGCAGGCCGGTAGAATTGAGATGGGCCTTTCGGTCGAAGATGTAGCCTCTCGCATGCATTTGAGTAATGATATCGTCGAGGCGATCGAAGAAAATAACTTCAACGATATTACCGCCCCCATTTTTGTAAAAGGTTATTTACGAGCCTATGCGCGAATCGTTTCACTCGACGAAGACGAAATGATTCAGCAGTACGCAGAATTTTACTCTGATGAAGATCCGCCAATTAGTTCTACTAGTAACCTTACACCAGAAATTTCGACATCAGACAAGCGAGTCAAGCTAATCACTTATCTGGTAATTGTCGGGCTAGTTGTATTATTGGCAATTTGGTGGTGGAATAAGTATCAGGCTCAGACCGATTTAGTTTCGCTGGATGCTCAGCAATCAAGTGAAACACAAGCGGTCGAGGTTGCTGAAGAGCCAGCCAGCGTCGCGATCGAACCAGCCTCCGAGACCACAATCGAAACCCAGGCGCCAATTGAAACTTTGGCAATTACGAATGAGGTTCAGGAGCCGTTGCCAGATACAAATGAAGAGCCAGTCGATAACAATGCTTCAATGCAGGTAGAACCAGAGCCTGAACCGGAGCCTGAAGCAATGCCGGCACTGCCAGAAGCAGAGCCAGAGCCAGAGAAAATCGCCACCATGGATGCGGATGAATTATCGCAGGCGATTAATCCTGAACAACCCCAGCAGGAAAGCGAAGCAGAACAATCGCAGGAGTCGGAAGCACCCGCTCCTGTTGTATCATCCGATGCAATCACGCGCATGTCTCCAGCAGGATCGGACCAGCTAAAAATAGTGGTTAATGCGGATAGCTGGGTTGAAATTAGTGATGCCAATGGACACCGCATGTTGTATACGCTGATTCGCGCCAATCAGAAGTTTAATCTGACGGGCAAGGCACCTTTCACGATTTTCTTTGGCAATGGTTATGGTGTTGAAGTTACTTTCAATGGCGAAGAGGTTGATCTGATTGGTCGAGTCAGGGGTGATAATACCGTAAGGTTAAAAATTGGAGGCTAGTGTGGACTTCCACCATGGCAGAAACGCCTGGTTATGGCTATTCAATACACACAGATTTACTACCTATGCCTGTTAAAAATATAATCCCGCCATACTTGATCAGAGACCCCCTGCTAACTTTATTGAGTAGCCCGGATAAGCCATGAGTGATCAAATCCAGGTGATTCGCGGAATGCATGATATTCTGCCGGTCGACATGCCTGTCTGGAACCAGCTCGAAGATAGTTACCGTGCGCTCGCAGAATCTTACGGCTATCAGCAGATTCGAACCCCAATTGTCGAAAAAACTGCCCTGTTTCAACGCTCTATCGGTGAAGTCACCGATATTGTTGAAAAAGAAATGTACAGCTTTTTAGACCGAAACGGGGATAGTCTTAGCCTGCGCCCTGAAAATACAGCCAGTGTCGTGCGAGCGGGCCTTGAACATGGATTGCTGAATGATCAGCAACACAGGCTCTGGTATTGCGGTCCAATGTTCCGTCATGAACGGCCCCAGAAAGGCCGATATCGCCAGTTTTATCAATTAGGTGCAGAGACGTTTGGCATGGCTGGAGCCGATATAGAAGCTGAATTAATATTTCTTGCCGCCCGTTTCTGGAATCGTCTCGGCCTCAGTAATATCGAATTGCAAATCAATAGCCTGGGCACTAGTGAGTGCCGAAATAAATTTAGAGGAGTACTGGTTGCCTATTTTAAGGACAGTTACCAGTCTCTCGATGAAGACAGCCAGCGCCGCCTCGAGTCCAATCCCCTGCGTATCCTCGATAGTAAAAATCCGGAAATGCAGACGCTCATCAATGAGGCACCCCGGTTAATTGACAACCTCGATCAACGGTCCAGTGATCATTTCTCCGAATTGAGGGATATTCTTGATTATGCTGGTGTTTCATATGAGCTCAATCCCAGGCTCGTCCGGGGTCTGGATTATTACTCTCATACGGTTTTCGAGTGGGTAACCAGTACCCTCGGAGCCCAGGGAACCGTCTGTGCCGGTGGGCGTTACGATGGGCTGGTTGAGCAATTGGGTGGCCGACCAAACACCGCGGCTGGCTTTGCGATGGGTTGTGAACGAATCATTGCCATGCTGATTGATCAAAACCAGGCGAACAAAGTTAAATCTTGTGATGTGTATATGCTGGTCCGTGGTGAGAAAACAGTACGAGTCGCACAAAAACTTGCAGAATCCTTGCGTAATCAAATGCCACGCTTATCAATGCTGGTGCACTCTGGCGGGGGCAGTTTCAAGAGTCAAATGCGTAAAGCCGACAGGTCGGGTGCAAAAATCGCCCTGATCCTGGGTGAATCTGAAATTGAAGCGGCTACGGTAAGTATTAAATTTTTACGTGAAGACAGTGAGCAGATTGAGATTCCTCAGACCGATTTAAACGACAGACTGGCAGAAATGATTTAGCGTTAGCCCGCATTTCTCACCGGCATCCGTACGACTGCATGGATGCAGGAGGTAGAGCAACGCATGGAGCAGTTGCCGAGCAGGATACTGGTGAGAAATGCGGGCTAGTATCAGTCTGTTAATAACGAAATTAATATATAGAGGCAACTATGGAAACCGATGAAGAACAGGTCGAAAAACTAAGAAAATGGTGGGAAGAAAATGGCCGTGCGGTGATTACCGGCCTGGTCCTTGGCGTGGTTGGCCTGTTTGGTTATCGCTACTGGGTAGATCAGCAAGAAGCCACTGCTGAGGCAGCTTCGGTCCATTTCACGGAAATGGTGAAAGCGCTTGAAACCGGTGATAGCGGCAGTATTGTCGGCCAGGCCGAAATTCTGATC
>JBGUEB010000162.1:0-8129 GCA_041821565.1 Gammaproteobacteria bacterium
CGGGACTCGATCTTGCAATTGGCGAACTCGACGATGTAGGCACCGCAATTACGGAATTTGCATCGGACGATGCGAATGTCGTGGTTGGTACCGTGATTGACTCAAATATGCAAGATGGTGAGTTGCGGGTCACCATGGTAGCGACAGGCCTCGGAAAAGATTCATTGGTATGCGAGCCATTGATAGCATCTATCCAGCCCGAAAAGAACGGTGAAATCGACTATAAAAAGCTCGATAGACCGACGGCAATTCGCCAGAAGGTTATGGGTGATACCCTCGAAGTAAGCGATGACAAGGAAAGCATGGAGTATCTGGAGATACCTGCTTTTCTTCGTCGCCAGAACGACTAGGGAGTCTTTGATTAATTCTGAATCATTCAGGTGTGAAGTTAAAATGCGCCAAATCAAGGCGCCAATTGCAGCTAATAGTCAATCTATTGGCAAGATTGGCAACGATGAGTTGGTGCGGTCCGGCGCTCCGGATTTTAACGAACAGATGTTGAATCACGAATTGATCATAGGCTCCCTGCACCGACTCCTCTTGCTGACAGGCGGTTTAGGGAAGAACCGCAGTTCTGTCGTCGCTGTTATTTTTTAACGATTCAGAAATTTTGACTTTAGCCACTGATCGACAGATAGAAACCCACCCCCGTAAATAATATTGGTGAGTAGCATTGAACCCCACATATAGTGCCAGACTAAACCAGCGCCTTTGGCCAGTGTCGCGTAATAAGACAGCACTGCCATAATATTCACCACCGACAGTGCAATTGCAGTAAAGCGGGTTCCAAGTCCTGCGATTAGAAATACCGGGAATACCAGTTCGCCAAAAGTAGCCAGGTAGGCGGCGAGTTCAAAGGGTAATAGCGGGACTGCATATTCATATTCAAATAGTACCAGCGTTGTTTCCCAGTCGTTAATCTTGAACAGGCCGGCTTTTAAAAATACCCAGGCGACATACCATCGAAAATACAAAAGTAATAAAGGCGAACCATATCTAGTAAGTGTTTCACTTATTGATTGCACCGGCGCTTCGAGCTTTTCCACTAGTCCCATATTTGAATCCCCAAAGAATGATTATTGTTCTAGTCTGGTATTCGCTTTGAGTAGGTCGATTAAAAAAAGTTCAGTTACCGGTGAACAAGGTATCAGGGGTTGAAAATTTATAGCAAAGCTATGCGCTCGGCCTGAGATTTCAGGTTTGCCAGGGCCGAAACCGCTTCGGCCAGTTTTTCTTTTTCCTTGTTAACAACCGTTAGGGGGGCCTTCGCGATAAAATTCTCATTGTCGAGCTTGGCTTCTAAGCGTTGCGTCTCCTGTTCGAGTTTAGCGATACTTTTCTGCAGTCGTATCAGTTCAGCATCCTTATCGATGAGGCCCGCCAGGGGTATCAATAATTTCATATTACCAACCAGTGAGGTAGCCGATTCAGGCGCCAGCTCCTGGGCTTCCAGCCAGCTAATCGATTCGAGTTTTGCTAGTGATACCAGCAACCGTCTATTGTCGTCGATTCTCTGGTTGTCGAGGCTACTACCGTTCTGGCACAGTACTGGCAGGGCGTGACCGGGCTTAATATCCATTTCGGAACGTATTTGACGAATACCCATAATGAATTGCCTGACCCATTCAAGTTCTCTGATAGCACTGTTATCGATTAACTTTTCATCGGCCTGGGGGTAGCGACAGAGCATGATTGTCTCACCAGATACGTTGGCTAGCGGAGCAACTCGCTGCCATAGTTCTTCGGTGATGTACGGCATAATCGGGTGTAGTAGACGTAGTATCGATTCTAGTACGGTAACCAGGGTATGCCTGGCAGCGCTCTTTTGCGCGGTGCTATAGCTATCCGAATAGAGAACCGGTTTGGACAATTCGATATACCAGTCACAATAATCATTCCAGACGAACTCGTATAAATCGCGTGATACCAGATCGAATCGATAAGACTCGATATGCTGGATGATTTCTAATTCGACTTGTTGCAAGCGCGCGATTATCCAGCGGTCTGCTAGTGATAGATCGCTCGCGCTGCAATCCTGCCCCTCGGTATTTTGTAAAACATAGCGTGTTGCATTCCATAATTTATTACAAAAATTTCGGTAACCCTCGATTCGGCCGAGGTCGAAACGAATATCTCTACCGGTGGTAGCGAGCGAGGTAAAGGTAAATCGTAAAGCATCGGTACCGAATGCCTGAATGCCATCGGGAAATTGTTTTTTGGTTGCTGCGATAATGGCAGGCGCCATCTCGGGTTGCATGAGTCCGCTAGTGCGCTTGCTGAGCAGGGCCTCCAGGGTAATGCCATCGATAAGGTCGAGCGGGTCGAGTATATTGCCCTTCGATTTCGACATCTTGTTACCCTCGGCGTCACGCACCAGGCCGTGAATATAAACCTTGCGGAAGGGCACCTCGTCCATAAATTTCAGGCCAAACATGATCATGCGGGCGACCCAGAAAAATATGATATCAAAACCGGTAACCAGAACACTGGTCGGATAAAAACTTTTTAACGCGGGATCATCTTTTGCGGGCCAGCCGAGAGTGCTGAAAGGCCACAGTGCCGAAGAAAACCAGGTGTCGAGCACATCTTCGTCCTGGTTTAGTGGCAGATCCTCGGCGAGTTCGTACTTCGCACGTACAGCCTCGGCGCTTTCGGCGACGTAAAATTTTCCAGTTGGATCGTACCAGGCTGGAATACGGTGCCCCCACCAGATCTGGCGTGAGATACACCAGTCCTGAATATCTTCCATCCAGTTGAAATAAGTTTTCGCCCAGTTTTCCGGGATGAATTTGATGCGACCGTCTTTTACCGCTTCTATTGAGGGTTTGGCCAATGGCCCGGCGCGCACAAACCACTGGTCAGTAAGGTATGGTTCGATGATAGAATGACTGCGGTCTCCGCGTGGTACCACAAGCTTGTGATCGGCTACTTTCTCCAGCAAACCTAATGCATCCAGATCATTGACCACTGCCTTACGAGCAACATAGCGATCCATACCCTGGTAGGCCCCGGGTGCCTGGTCATTAACTTTTGCGTCAATAGTGAATATATTGATCAGCGGCAATTTGTGTCGAATACCAACCTCGTAGTCATTGAAATCGTGTGCTGGAGTGATTTTTACACAACCCGAGCCAAATTCCGGATCGACATACTCGTCCGCGATAATGGGGATTTTGCGGCCAGCAAGCGGGAGTTCAATCAGTTTGCCAACTAGATGCGTGTAACGGCTGTCGTCGGGGTGCACCGCAACCGCTGAATCACCAAGCATGGTTTCGGGTCGCGTGGTAGCCACGGTGAGAAAACTGTCTTCACCACAGACTGGATAACGTAGATGCCAGAGGTGGCCGTTTTCCTCTTCGGAAATGACCTCGAGATCGGATACCGCCGTGTGTAATACCGGGTCCCAGTTTACCAGGCGCTTACCACGGTAAATCAGGTCCTCGTCGTAGAGTTGAATAAATACTTTTTGTACCGCTGCTGACAAGCCTTCATCCATGGTGAAACGCTCACGACTCCAGTCCGGCGAGGCCCCCATACGACGTAATTGTTGGGTGATAGTGCCCCCTGACTCAGCTTTCCATCGCCATACCTGCTCGATAAATGCATCGCGCCCGAGGTCATGCCGGGTTTTATTTTCAGTGCTTAACTGACGCTCAACCACCATCTGTGTCGCAATGCCGGCGTGATCCATACCTGGCTGCCACAGGGTATTGTCGCCTTTCATACGATGATAGCGAATCAAGCTATCCATGATCGTATCCTGGAAAGCGTGGCCCATGTGCAGCCTTCCGGTCACATTCGGTGGTGGAATGACGATGCAATAGGGATCGCCGCTACCCTGGGCCTTGAAGTATCCATTGTCTTCCCAGTGTTGATACCACAGTTGTTCTATTGCCTGGGGGTTATAGGTTTTATCCATTGCCTTTGATGATTGTTATCGTGATGTCGGTAAAAAGTAGCGCGCGATTATACATTGAGATCGAATCGGATGTCATAGTCGAATCTCTTATATGTTCCTGAGGGGTTTAATATTACAGTGCCGCCTTCGTGCAATATGCGGGTTAGTCTTCGGGGTATTCGAAAGTATCTGTAGGGGAATTTGAGCTGGCATCTTGAATCGCCAATTTGATTTCCTGCCAGGCTAGCTCCAGATGCTCATCCAGGATTCGGCGAATTTCCTGTTCCAACGCCAGGCTATCCCGCAGTGGCTCCAGCACTCTCTGTTTATCCAGCAAAGGACTATGGCTTAGACCGAGCTCTGATAATTTAATCTCAATTCCCTTTTCAATCAGTGCGGTCAGGACCGGGATGTCTGTATCGTCTGCCATGGTTTACAGATTGTGATGATTAAGCGGATAACCGCGTTCTTTATAGAAACTGTAGTGCTCACGCGCCTGTTGTTTATTGTCTTCAGTCACCAGTTCTATGACGCGTTCGAATTGGGCAAAAAAGCCTGGAATCGAGCTGCTGAGGTTGATTAATAACTGGCGCTCGCCTGTGGAACCCGGTTCGTTTTGAATCAAAACAGGGGATTTAAAATCAGTTGACTCCTGCGCATCGTGCGGAACGAAGCTATCGTCATTAAAAATCCACAATTGTCGATCGAGGTGGGCGGTTTGCTCTGCTGACTGGGTCAACAGCAGGGTATATTGATTGTTTTCGTATGCCTTTTGACAGAGCTGGCAAACTACACGGTCATGGCTATGCTGCTGTGGACTCAATTGATAGAAATCGATTCGGGTCATGGCCCCTGGACTTCCTATATCTGGTTAATGATGAACTGGCAAAGCAGAGGCACCGGTCTACCGGTAGCACCTTTTGCATCGCCCGATTTCCAGGCAGTGCCTGCGATATCCAGGTGAGCCCATTTATATTTTTTCGTAAAACGAGATAAAAAACAGGCTGCGGTAATAGTACCGGCATCTCTTCCACCGATGTTCGCGATATCGGCAAAATTGCTATTTAGCTGTTCCTGGTACTCGTCCCAGAGAGGCAGCTCCCAGAGTTTATCTTCAATCTGCTTACCTGACTGGATCAGGTCTTTTATCAACGCCTGATGATTGCCCAGAATGGCTGAAGGTACTTTGCCGAGAGCGACGATACAGGCACCGGTCAGGGTCGCGATATCGATCACGCATCGAGGCTTGTATTTTTCGGCATAGGTTAAGGCGTCACAAAGTATCAAACGGCCTTCAGCATCGGTATTGAGTATCTCAATGGTCTGGCCCGACATGCTGGTGACAATATCACCGGGTTTGGTGGCGAGACCATCGGGCATATTTTCAGTTGTGGGAATAATACCAACGACATTAATCGGTAGATTCATCATCATTACCGCATTAATGGTTCCTATTACCGAGGCTGCACCACACATATCGAACTTCATTTCATCCATTGCCGCACCTGGCTTGAGCGAAATACCACCGGTATCAAAAGTGACTCCCTTACCCACCAGTACCACTGGCGCATCCTTCAATTTTCCACCCCTGTATTCCAGCGTTATCAGTTTTGCTGGTTGACGACTGCCCGCGCTGACTGACAATAATGATCCCATCTTTAATTCGCGCATATCGGATTCTTCTAGAACATCCACTTTCAGGTTTTTTTGTCCCCTGGCGAGTTGTTTAGCCTGCCTGGCAATATAGGACGGGGTACAGATGTTGCCCGGTAAATTACCAAGGTCGCGTGCCATACTCATGCCAGCACTAATCGCTATACCCTGCTCGATCGATACCTCTGCGCTGGAGAGGTCGCGCCGGCTAGGCAGGTTCATTTTCAGCTTGCGCAGAATTTTCCTTTTATCTGGCTTAATACTTTTCAGTTGATCAAAGTGATAACGGCAATGGTTCATTTGTAATACTGTTTGGCGAACCTTCCAGGCCGTATTGCGACCCTTGACTGCAACATCGGTCAGATAAACGTGTGCTTCCGAGGCACCTGAGTTTTCCAGGGCACTGGACATGGTTTGTATCGCCGTGTTAAAAGATTTTTCGTCAATTGTCCTGTCTTTACCACAGCCGATTAGCAATATCCGATCTGCCAGGGTTCCAGTAACATTGTGTAGCAACAGTGACTGCCCTGAGCGTCCATCCATATCACCGCGGCGAATAATTTTAGACAGGAAACCGTCACTGGCCCTGTCGATTAATTCACCAGCCCTGGATAATCTTCGTGGTTGCGAAACCGCGACGACCAGGCATGCTGTACGTTGTTTTTCGGGGTTACCAGTTTTTACATTGAATTCCATGATTTTCCAGTGTTGATATGATTAATAACGCGATAAGATACTTGAAGTCAGAAAAAAAACCAGTCGTAAGTGACGATTTCTGGCGGCGAGCAACCAGCGCTTTATTGACATTGAGTCTTACAGGCACAAGAGCACAACGATTATCTTAAGGAGTCTCTGATTAATTCATGAATCAACATCTGTTCGTTAAAATACGGGGCGCCGGACCGCACCAACTCGTCGTTTTGCTAATAGACTGACTATTAGCTGCGATTGGCGCCTTGATTTGGTATATTTTAACTTCACATCTGAATGACCTAGAATTAATCAGAGACTCCTTAGGAATGTTTGATGAATACTGATCAGGCTATGTATTAATAATGTCATGAACATTGTAACGCGATATTTATTCCAGGAGATCCTAAAAAGCAGTGCGGCGACAGTACTGATCCTGTTCGTGATTTTAATGAGCAATGCACTGGGCAGGGTATTATCGGATATTGCCGGGGGTGAGGTGCCTTATCAGGCGCTATGGCCACTAATGCTTAGCCAGTCAGTTAACATATTTTCCCTGCTGCTTCCCATCGGATTATTCTTCGGCATCGTGCTGGCCTTTGGCCGCCTCTATAAGGATCATGAAATTGTAGTGATGAATGCCTGCGGAGTGGGCTATATACAGTTTTATAAACCAGTATTACTAATTATTTTACCTGCATTTTTTTTTAACGCATATTGTAGCATCTGGCTTAATTCTCAGACTCAATCTGCGGCTTACAAAATTGTCGAACTACGCAACAATGCCCAGGAATTTGATCACCTAAAACCAGGCCAATTCAACGTCAGTAAAAATGGTGAACATGTTTTTTTCATGGAGTCGATCGATGCCGACAGGCGCCAGCTAAACAATATTATTGTTAGTGAAACAAATCGCGACGGCATGTTTTTGGAAACCGCAAAATCGGGTCGACAAAAAACCGATGATCTCACCGGCAATTTATTTATGGTAGTAGGTCCCGGTCAAATCTATGAGGGAGAGCCTGGAGAGAAGACTTATAAGATAGTCGAGTTTGAACAACATGGTATTTTGATCGAAAAGAAAGAAAAGGCTGGAAAACAAAAACTTCGCGACCGCGCAATACCGCCCCATGTCTTATGGAAATCTTCGAGGCCCGCTGACCGGGTAGAGCTACACTGGCGTATTGCAATCCCGATAGTACTGGTAGTGCTCGCCATGCTGGCGGTACCCTTGTCCCACATGGCGCCGAGACAGGGACGTTATGGCAAGGTCGGCTATGCCTTGATCATATATATTATCTATTTCAATTTAATGGTTTATACGCGCGCCCAGCTCAATGCTGAATCCCTGCCTGTTGCTATTAATTTCTGGTGGGTACATTTTTTATTCATTGCCCTGACCCTGGATCTTTTGATTAGAAGAAACGGCGGCTATCGGTTTTCGAAGAGGATCATCGGGCGATGATTATCAACCGTTATATAACACGACAGATTTATATGGGTACCTTGTTAACACTCGTGGTATTGGTCAGCATTGGAATTTTGTTTAGCTTTATTGGCGAGCTATCAGATATTGGTCGCGGTAATTATGGATTGATAGAGACGGTAGAATATATTGCTCTGTTAGTTCCCGGCAGGGTTGTTGAATTTATGCCGTTAGCGGTATTGCTGGGCACAATGCTTAGTTTAGGATCGTTGGCCAGTAATAGTGAAATAATTGCAATGCAGGCCGCAGGCTTATCAGTTTATCGTTTACTGTGGGCTGTTTTGCAGTCGGCAGTAATTTTAGCCCTGTTAACCTTTATACTTGCTGACTGGGTGGTACCGATAAGTGAGACCGGCGCTCGTGAAGTTAAATCATCGGCAATTAACTCAGCCAGCGCCGTAC
>JBGUEB010000163.1:0-8059 GCA_041821565.1 Gammaproteobacteria bacterium
GTTTGTCAAAATCAAAAAAGGCGTTTTGTTGTCCAACCTGTTTGATATCCGGAAGTTCTTGAATTAGAAGTTTTGTAAACCTCAGGTGGGCGTTAATCTCTTTTATAAAAATTGATTTGATTTTTTTAATGATTGGCGTGAATATGATTTTCCTGTTGTTTCATTCTTTTCGGATATAACTTTTTCACTGAATTTAATCTAATAAATAAATTATGTTTCTTAAAAATTTAAAACTGTGCATCTTGCTGCTTAGCGCAATTGCCACGAGTAGCTCCGCCCTCGCTATCACCAGCACTGACAGCGACAAAAATCCCATTCCCGCAAAAATGTATATCACCGATGTGTTTGAAGTCACTCTGCGCAGCGGTACCAGCACCTCCAATGAAATTTTAATGCTGCTGAAAAGCGGGCAGGCCGTAACCCTGCTGGAGCAAGATTCGGTATCACAATATTCCCTCGTAAAAGCAGAAAATGGTAAACAGGGTTACGTACTCAGCCGTTACCTGGTCGATACACCCTCGGCAAAACAAAGGCTGGCTTCGCTGCAACAGGAAACAGCAGCCCAGAAGCAGGAAAACCAGTCACTGAAATCCGAAATTTCAATTCTACAGACTGACCTTGCAAATCTACTGCTTAGTAACGAAAATTTGAAAAATTCATTGCAAACCTCCGAAGACGAACTGGAGCGAGTTAGCATGGCAGCGGAAAGCACTCTCGAGGTCATCGAAACAAACAGAACCATGGAAGCTACAATTGCCAAGTTACAGCAACAACAATCGCTACTAGCCGACGAAAATGCCGTATTGAAGGATTCGACCAGGATGGACTGGTTTATCCGCGGTGCCGCGGTTTCACTGGTAGCATTTCTAATTGGAATTTTAGTTACCAGGATTCGCTGGAAAAAACAGGACTCCTGGGGCGCATATTGAGAGAACCCCATTATGGCTAAAACGCCTTCAACAATGCTTGAAATCGGAACCCAGGCGCCTGATTTCAGCCTGGCCGAACCCTTGACCGGCCAGATCGTAAACCTGTCGGATTTTCAGGGCTGCCCATTACTGGTTGTGTTTTCCTGCAATCACTGCCCTTACGTATTGCATATACTTAGATCTTTTTCGGTTTATGCCAGTGAAATTCAGAAACTGGGATTGGCAATCGTGATGATCAACGCCAATGATGTCGAAAACTATACCGATGATAGTCCGCAAAATATGGTACGACTGGCGCATCAATATGGATTTGAGTTCCCATACCTCTACGATGAATCACAACAGGTTGCGATTGCCTACGAGGCCGCCTGCACACCCGATTTTTTCCTGTTTGATGCACAGCATCGACTCGTATATCGCGGCCAGTACGATGCATCGAGACCGGGTAATGACGAGGCGGTAACAGGTGCCGATCTGAAAGCGGCCAGCCAGGCACTATTAAACGACGAAAAAATCCCTGATCAACAACTGCCCAGCGTGGGATGTAATATTAAATGGCGTGCTGGTAGCGAACCCAGGTTCTCCTGATAAGCTGTCTGTTTTACCAAGATGCCGAAAATTCCTGAAAGCACTGACGACCTCACGATCGGCACCAGGACATACGACTGGTGTATTAAAGCATTCCGAACCACGAGGAAACTGCTCAAGCTTAATATCAAGTTGCACGATGAGCAGGAAAACGGAGTAAATTCAGTGGAGACAGGAGATATTTTCCTGTTTAACCATTTCGCCCGATTCGAGACTTTTATCCCTCAGTATCTAATCCACGAGGAGACAGGCGCTTATTGCCGTTCGGTCGCTGCCAGTGAATTTTTTGAAGGTGACGAAAGGTTTACCCAGTTTCTCTACTCTATCGGTGCGGTTCCCAACGAGCTACCCAATCTTTTTCCATTTCTCGCCAAAGAGATACTGCATGATAGAAAGCTGGTGATGTTCCCCGAAGGCGGTATGGTCAAGGACAAACGAGTCGTCAACAAACAGGGCCAGTTCAGTATATATTCGAGATCGGCCCTTGAACATCGTAAACATCACCGCGGTGCGGCCGTAATAGCACTCGCACTGGATGCGTTCAAGACCGCGCTACTACGCGATTTCTCCAAGGGAAAATATGACCGGGTCGAGCACTGGGCCGAGCAGCTTGAGTTCGACTCGAGCGAGCATTTAATGATTAAGGCCTTAAAGCCAACCGTTATCATTCCCAGCCATATTACCTTTTATCCAATTCGTGTTAACGACAATATTCTTACCCAGGCCGCCGGTTTGTTCGGCAAGGGTATTAACAAACGATTCGTCGAGGAATTAATCATCGAAGGCAACCTGCTATTCAAGCATACCGATATGGATATTCGTTTTTCGAAACCGATTGTTGCCGGCCAGTACTGGCGCTGGTGGGAAAAACTGCTGCTGCCTAATGTGGTTCATAGCTTCGATAGCCTCGACGAACTGTTTAGATTGAAATCCGACAAAGGCCATTTGGGAGGCCGACTACATAGTCTCGGAATGCAGGCTAAAAGCTCTCAGCTACGCGATGATTACATGCGTTCAATGTACGACGCGGTGACCATTAATCTCAGCCATATTGCCTCCTACCTGATTCTCTGCCTGTATCGGCAGGGGCTGCGCAGATTACGCTGTGTGCGGTTCCATAAAATGCTGTACCTGGCTATAAAGAAACTGCAAAAAACCGACTTCCACCTGCACCGCAGCCTGCTGAATCCGGAAGAATATGGCGTCATTGTCAACCAGACCACGAGTCGGCTCGACCAGTTTCTGCGCACCGTGCAAACCATGGATTTAGTACGCATCGATGATGATCATTACCTGCTCGAGGAAAAGCTGATCGTCGATTTTGAAATCGACGAAATTCGTACTGAAAATCTGATTATGGTATACGCAAACGAGATCGCCCCCCTGTCCAGCGTGACTTCCATAATTGAATCGGCTGTCATACATGTTAAGGAGCTTGATGCAAAGAAATTTGCCCGGCTCCGTTTTAACGATCAATTACTGGCGCTGGCATGGGACCGGAAACAATTTAACAAACCACGCTATGAAGAGATCAATGCACAGCAAACAGCGACCGCTGATCCCAACTGGTTTTTTCTTGAATCATCCGAACAATCCGCAACTGCTGTATTACTGATTCATGGAATGCTCGCCGGACCGCAAGAAGTGCGCGGCCTGGGTGATCGCCTGCACGCCCAGGGCCACCATGTTCTCGGTGTACGTATAAAGGGGCATGGCACCTCTCCCTGGGATTTACGCAGCCGAAACTGGCAGGATTGGCTGGCTTCGGTATCACGCGGATACAATATCCTCAAGGCCTATAGTCAGTCGATTCACATAGTTGGATTTTCCACCGGTGGACTACTGGCATTACTCCAGGCATCCAACCCGCAGTTTACAAAAATTAAAACTGTGCACTGTATCTCGGCACCAGTAGACTTCAAAAACAAGAACCTGAAATTCGTGCCCCTGGTTCACCATGCCAACAAAATCGTTCGCTGGGTATCCTCAGAGGGACTGGTTCCGTTCCGTCCTAACAATCCCGAGCACCCCGAGGTTAACTATCAGCATGTTCCGATACGAGCCCTGTATCAATTACAGTTACTGGTCGAGCATGTCCTCAAAAACCCTCTCAGCATCAAGGCCGATGTATTCTTCTACCAGGCTGACCAGGATCCCGTGGTCGAGCCGGGTAGTGTTGAAAAGCTCTATCAACATATCGATGCGCACGAAAAATCCGTGACAATTATCGAAGCAGATCGGCATGGTATCCTCTACGAAAACCTGCAGGATATACAGCAAAAAATTTGCTCCGCCATCCATTAGTAGAATTTGCGGAATTATAGCAATGTCACAGGGCCTGGCTGATGCCAAAGTAATTACAGATTTCAACAATAACCCGGTTTGCATATTACCCGCAGGCTTCAGAACTCATTCCGGGGACGAAACTTCTTTATAATTCACCCTCGTCATCGTTATACTCCCTGCCTGACACAGGCTTTTATCAATTTGAACAAAACACGCTTCGAGGGTCGCATTATGTTGGTAGGTGTACCGAAAGAAATAAAAAATCACGAGTATCGTATCGGCTTAACTCCTGCCGGTGTGGTTGAACTGGTAAACAATGGTCACGAGGTACTCGTAGAAAATAACGGGGCGAGTGCGATTGGTTTTGAAAATGAGCATTACGTAAATGCAGGCGCCAGTATCATTGATTCTCCTGAAGAAATTTTCGAGCGCGCCGAGATGATCATTAAGGTCAAGGAACCACAACCAGTTGAATGCAAGATGCTACGCGAGGACCAGTTGTTGTTCACCTACCTGCATCTCGCACCAGACCCCGAGCAGACCAGGCTTTTAATTGCCTCGGGCGCTACCTGCGTAGCCTATGAAACGGTCACCGATGAACACGGTGGCTTGCCCCTGTTGGCACCTATGTCGGAAGTTGCGGGTCGCATGTCAATTCAGGCTGGAGCTCATCACCTTGAAAAAGCCCAGGGTGGTCTTGGTACCCTGCTAGGCGGTGTGCCGGGAGTAGCCCCATCCAGAGTTTTAATTATCGGCGGCGGTGTTGTCGGGACCCAGGCCGCGACCATGGCCGTTGGCATGGGAGCCGATGTCACCATCGTTGACCGGTCCCTGCCGAGGTTACGCCAGTTAGACAGTATTTTTAACGGCCGTTTGAAGTGTGTTTACTCGACTACGGAAGCGATCGTAAATCACGCCCTCGAATCTGACCTGGTGATTGGCGCCGTCCTGATCCCGGGTGCCGCCGCGCCAAAACTACTGACTCGAAAAATTCTAAAGGATATGAAAAAAGGAGCTGTTGTAGTCGATGTCGCGATTGACCAGGGGGGCTGTTTCGAGACCTCGCGCGCAACCACGCATCAGGATCCAACCTATATCGAAGAAGGCGTTATCCACTACTGTGTTGCGAATATGCCCGGCGGTGTCGCTCGCACCTCCACTATTGCATTAACCAACGCCACCTTGCCATTCGTGGTATCCCTCGCAAATCGCGGCGCCGCCGAAGCCTTATGGGCAAACAAACACCTGCTCAATGGCCTCAATGTACACGCTGGCATGGTTACCTATAAAGCCGTCGCCGAGGTTCTGGGGTATGATTTTGTCGACCCGCGCGAGGCATTGCACGCCTGATATTAGGACAGGTTATCTGTACTATTTTCGTAAATAATAGCTTTCATCACTTCATAGTAGATATGGGTGCGATTTTCCGCTCGATTAATTTCCGTGTAGGAAAGTGCCTGAATACTCCCTCAGGGAGAGGGGGTACAACAGTGCAAGTTTTGGGAATCCGCCTTACCTTTGCGTGCTCTGCGCCTTTGCGAGAGCATCATCTTCGTACCTGGTTACAATAAGGGGCTTCCGCTAACTATATCCTCCTGCATGACTTCAATCAGCGTCGGTCGATCCTGCTTCGACGCGGTGACTAACTGGGACTTCAATTCAGCAAGACTGGTAGCACGCACCGCGTTACAACCAAAAGCCTTACCCAGACCGATAAAATCGGGGGTATATATATCGACACCGATCTGCGGAATGCTGGCGTCAGCCATGAAACGCTTTATTTCGCCGTAGCCGTTATTATTCCAGATCAGAAAAATTACTGGCAGCTTCGCTTCTACCGCTGATGCCAGTTCACCGATTGTGAATTGTGCCGCGCCGTCCCCTATGAGGCCAATTACCGGACTCCCGGGTGCCGCCAGTTTGGCGCCAATCGCTGCCGGGATCGCGTATCCAAGAGTACCGAAACCGCTGGCTGAATGAAAATACCTGCGAGGTTTCTCGGTTTCATAATGCAACCAGGCATAATAAACAGGTTGTGTAGAGTCTCCGGCGATGATGACTTCCGGTAATGCACTGCGGATTGTTTCGAAAAACTTTTCATACCCCGGATCACGCGAGGCCTGTAACTGTTCGCGCATTTTACGCGCTCGCTCGGCACCCTGCCCGCTTCTCAATTCAAGCTTCGATAAGGATCCAATCAGCATTTGCAATGCCTCTCGGGCGTCACTGCAAATTGCCAGGTGCGCCTGAACATTTCGTGTCAGTTGCGAAGCATCGATATCAATGCGGACCAATTTACCGTTAAACTGTATCATTCCCGCATAAAAATAATCGTAATCAGTTTCGCCGAACTCGGTGCCAATGGCGAGAACCAGGTCAGCGCATTTGAATGCCTCTCTCACCACAGCACAGGATCCTGATCCGCCAACGGCCAGCGCATGGCTATAGGCGAGGACACCCTTGGCGTTGACAGTGTTCACCACCGGCGCATCCAGCATTTCAGCTAACCTTGTGAGTTCCGCACTCGTATTTATGGCACCGCCACCAATCGCAATTAGCGGGCTTTTGGCAGTTGCTAGTAAGGCCGCACAGTCGTCGATGGCCTGTGCAGAGGGGCCAGCCGCGCTCGGTATCGAAAATGCTTCTTTATTCAGGTGGTCGGCAGGCGCGGTAATGACATCAATGGGAATCTCGATATGTACGGGGCCGGGCCGTTCAGCACTAAAAACAGCGAAGGCACGGGCCAGCACCCTGGGTAGTTCATCGGCATTTAGCAATGTATGGCTAAAACGCGCGACTCCACTTACCAGGTTTCGTTGGGCAGGCAGTTCGTGCAGTCGTCCCTCGCCCATGCCTAACTCGCGGGTACGGTTAACCGAGGAAATCACCAACATGGGAATAGAGTCCGCCAATGCCTGCCCCATCGCCGTAGCGATATTGGTCATACCAGGTCCGGTAATGATGAAACAGGCCGCAATTTTTCCCGTTGCTCGGGTATAACCATCAGCCATAAAACCCGCGCCCTGTTCATGACGCGGTGTTACATGGCGAATATCGGTATTCTCGAGCCCCCGATAAAGCTCTACGGTATGCACACCGGGAATGCCGAAAATGGTATCGACCCCGTAGTTTTGCAGTATTTCTACGAGCACTTCACCACAAGTTGCCATATGCTTCCTCGGTTAGCAAACCAGGTCAAAATATTACTGGCCATAAATAGTTATATTTCAATATGTTACTTAGTATACTTAATGTGATAAATTAAGCACAATCACAATCTATATACAAGTTCAAGACAACGAAGTTCAAGATATTTCGTTAACAAATTGATCCAGCCGTTTGCAGCCTTCCAGCAGCACATCCTCGGACTGTACTAGCGAAAACCGTACATGCCCCCTGGTACTGTTGCCAAACGCACTACCCGGCAAAACGGATACACTTTGCGCATCCAGTAGTTTCTGCGCAAAAACCTTGTCATCTTCATAAAAATTGCTCACGTCTATCATGATAAACATGCCCGATTCAGGGCAATGGTACTTCAGACCGGGCATCTCGTTCAGGCGCGCACAGACCAGGTCTCTTCGGTTCTGGTAGCTGGAACACATTTCACGCACATAGTACTCGTCATTATTCAATGCAAAAGCTGCCGCATCCTGGATAAACTGGGGGCAGCCAAAAATCGACATAGCAGCAAAATGTCCCAGGTGTTTAGTGAGTTCGACCGGTGCGACAACCCAACCCATGCGCCAGCCACTCATTGCATGAGATTTTGATAATCCATCAACCACGACGATATTATCGAGTCGGGCGGCGGCCGCACGCAGTGAAATATGCGGTTTTTCGTAGGTAAACATCGAGTAGATTTCGTCACATACCAGCCAGATACCACGCTCAAGGCAGAATTCGGCGAGACTCGCTAAAGTTTTGCGAGCAATGATGGCACCCGTAGGATTTCCTGGTGTGTTGATTAAAATTGCCCTGGTTTTATCGCTCACCGCTGCTTTGAAATCTTCATATTGCGGTTCGAAACCATTCTCAGCCAGGGCCATAACGGTTGTTAGCTTAAGGTCCAGTGCCTTCATGATGGGTTCATAACCCACGTACCAGGGATCGGTAATAATAATTTCATCGCCAGCATCCAGCAGGCAACTCATCACCGCATAGATGGCCGAGGTTGCACCGGGAAAGACGGAAACTTGATCTGGACTACAGGGGTGAGGCGAGGTTCGCGTTTCGTAATCGGCCACCGCCCGCCG
>JBGUEB010000164.1:0-8009 GCA_041821565.1 Gammaproteobacteria bacterium
GCATTTGGAATCGCAATCATCGGCGCGGTAGCCAAGCTTTCATCGAATGGTTTTGCATATGCAATTGCCAGTTTTTACACCTCTTTCTTTCGTGGCCTGCCCCTGTTAATGCAGGTTTACCTGATATACCTGGGATTTCCGCAACTCGGATTTGTGATCGATGCAGTGCCCGCCGGCATTATCGCGTTGTCGCTTTGTTATGGCGCCTACATGACTGAAATATTTCGCGCCGGTATCATGAGTATCGATGAGGGCCAATGGGAAGGCTCGCGCGCGCTCGGATTCAAATTTGGTTTAACCATGCGCAAGATTATTTTACCGCAATCTATTCCGTTGATCATCCCGCCTACCGGTAACCAGTTTATCGCGATGCTGAAGGACAGTTCACTGGTTTCAGTCATTGGCGTCTGGGAACTCATGTTCCTCGCGAGAACCCTCGGCAACAAGACCTTCAACCACATGGAGATGCTGATTACCGCAGCCTTGCTGTACTGGATGATGACCATGGTGCTGGAATTAATCCAGTCCCGAATTGAGCTTAAGTATCGCAAAAAGCAGAAGAGATAATGTCAGACAAAGAACAAAATCCGGCAAACCCAATCATTTCAATTCGTGGAGTGGACAAGTTTTTCGGCGATTTTCAGGCCCTTGCCGATATAAACCTGGACGTCGGTATAGGCGAACGAATCGTCATCTGCGGCCCCTCGGGTTCCGGAAAGTCAACCCTGATTCGCTGTATCAACCGACTCGAAGCACATAATTCCGGCAGCATCCACGTCGATGGCGTCGAGTTGCACCAACACATGAAAGACATCGATGTGGTGCGTTCCCAGGTCGGCATGGTTTTTCAGAATTTCAACCTGTTTCCGCATATGACCATACTCGAAAATTGTACCGCCGGCCCCATGTGGGTGAGCAAAATTCCAGCCAAAGAAGCACATGAAATCGCGATGAAATATTTGAACCGGGTGAATATTCCCGAACAGGCGAATAAATACCCTACCCAGTTATCCGGTGGGCAACAACAGCGCGTGGCGATCGCCCGGGCCCTGTGCATGAACCCCAAAGTCATGTTATTCGATGAACCCACATCTGCACTCGACCCTGAAATGGTAGCCGAGGTACTCGATACCATGATCGATCTAGCCGAAAGCGGAATGACGATGATTTGCGTCACCCACGAAATGGGTTTCGCCAAGCAGGTGGCTGATCGCGTCATATTCATGGATGAGGGCAAAATCGTCGAAACCAACAAGCCGGTCCCATTCTTTGAAAATCCTCAATCTGAACGCACTCGGAAGTTTCTCGCCCAGGTGCTGGTACACTAAATAATTCCAACTTTCTCCATCGTTAGCGTAAGGTAATTCAGCTTGAATAGCCCCCGTAACAATCCCGTCGACTATCGCAGTGACACCCTGACCAGACCCAGTCCCGAAATGCGTGAATCTATGGCCAGTGCAGTCGTCGGTGACGATGTTTATGGCGAAGATCCGACAGTTAATGAGCTCGAGCAATATACAGCGAATCTACTAGGCAAACAGGCAGCCCTGTTCGTTAGCAGCGGTACCCAGGGTAATTTACTCGCACTCCTGTCACATTGTGCGCGTGGTGACGAATTCATCGCTGGCGACAATTATCATATCTACGCCGCTGAAGCAGGCGGTGGCGCGGTTCTCGGCGGGATTGCATCGACCGCACTGGCAACCGGTCCTAATTTTGAACTCTCGGTAGAGCAGGTACTCGCTGCCGTCAAAACCGACAATATCCATTTTCCAATCTCACGTCTGCTTTGCCTGGAAAATACAGTGTCGGGTCGAGCCCAGCCGCAGTCGCATCTGCAGGCCTTATGCGATGCTGTCCATGAGGCGGGTCTGCAAACTCATCTCGATGGTGCACGCTTGATGAATGCTGCAGTTGCCCAGCAAATTAGCGCAGCCGAAATTGCGGCCCCATTCGATAGTGTATCGCTTTGTCTATCCAAGGGCCTGGGGGCACCGGTTGGGTCGGTTTTGGTTGGCAATCAGTCACTAATCGAAAAAGCCCGGCGTGGTCGAAAAATGCTCGGTGGTGGTACTCGCCAGGCTGGCCTCCTGGCGGCAGGTGGACTATTCGCGCTGAATCATCATGTCGAGCGTCTGGCGGAAGATCACAACAATGCAAAGCTTCTCGCAGAGGGCATCTCGCGACTCGGGGTTATGCCCGTCGAACAACACACTAACATGGTTTTCATCACACCCCCGACCAACCAAATTACAGCTTTGTGCGAATATCTTCTCGGCAAGGGCATCGTCCTCGCTGTCGATTCATCATTGATCCGCATGGTCACCCATCTCGATATTAGTCGCACTGATATCGAGGCTACTATTGAAGCTTTCGAGAAATATTATTCTGCTACCGGGTCTAGCGAGCATGGTGGGAGATTTTTCCTAAGTCGGACAGACTCCTAGCCCTGTCTTTCGGTTGCCACCTGTGAACGATGATTTCGGGGCGAACTACCAAAGTATTTTCGATAACAGGCAGTAAAATAGGATTGGGTTTCGAAGCCGGTGGCTATCGATATATCGATAACACTATTATTTGTATTCAACAGCAATTGCTTGGCATGCAACAATCGCAGCGACAGATAATACTGGCTTGGCGTTACGTCGCGATACTTGTGAAATAGTCGCTCAATCTGTCGAAGAGAAAGCTTACATTGATCCGCGATATCAGGTAACGGCAAGGGTTCTTCAATATTGGATTCCATCAAATGGATCACATCGACTAGCTTCGGCGCACTCATCGCCAGATCGATACGGTCCGCCATTTGTTGGGAATCAATTTGGGTACGAATGCGGTCATGATGAAACTGTTGGGATATCTTCTGTGCGAGATCTCTGCCGTACTGGTTTTCGATTAATTTCAACATCATGTCAAGTGCAGCGGTTCCACCCGAACAGGTAAAGCGTTTGTTATCGATTTCGTACAGTGAGAATGCTACATCCAGTTGCGGATAGATTTCCTTGAACACCGGAATATTTTCCCAGTGTATGGTGCAGCGACAGTTATCAAGCAAGGATGCCCTGGCCAGAACAAAACTACCCGAACTGACACTGCCGAGATTTACTCCCTGCCGGTCAAGCCCTCTGAGAAATTTCAGGGTGACGGCATCGTCGAAATGCTGCGCGGTATTGGGAGCACAAATGACCAGGGTTTCCAGGTCCCTGGCTTCACTTAGCGGGCGCGTCGGTACGGTTATTCCGCAACTGGCGCTAACCGGCTCGCTATCGGGCGCATAATACTGCCATGCAAAAAGCGTTTTATCTGATAATCGATTCGCGGTACGCATGGAATCCACCACGCAACTGAATGGTATCAACGGGTAACCATCGATAAGAAGAATACCTATGTTTTCAGTTTGTACCGGAATAGCAGGGCCTCCTGGCGCCATTTATAGTAATTTTCAGGCACTTATCTCGCCAGCATTCTATCCTATTCCCTGAATGGGACAACTCAAATCTAGCCTGCATATTGCACCAGTATCCCGGATACTGACGCCGGACAGATATGCAAGCTTAACTTCGAAGCCACTGGCTATGACGCTGGCGAACAGCTTGAAGTCGCGCATGGATCAGCCTCATTTGACCACTAAAACCATACTTAACTGTTGATTTGAACCAACCAGGGCCTGTCAGGCACAAGTGTAATTTGGAGTCGAAAATGAGTGAAACGAATAAACGGGATCGTGGACGCAGAGGTCGTCGCGGACGTGAGGCACGTCGTGCAGGTACTACTGTTGTTACCCCCAGCAAGCCTTATATCACACGCAAGATCCCTTATTTCGAAGTGCTTGATGAAGAAGGACTCCAGATCATTGAAAATAACGCGGACACCATACTCGAAGAAATCGGCATCGATTTTCGCGACATGCCCGAGGCGCTCGATATTCTGAAAAAGGGCGGTGCGCATATTGACGGGGAGCGCGTACGTTTCCCCCGTGGTCTGTGCCGCTCGATTATCCAGGCATCTGCACCCGCCGAATATACGCATCATGCGCGTAATCCAGAACGTAATGTACGCATAGGCGGTAAAAATACTGCATTCGTACCCGCTTACGGTAGCCCATTTGTTTTCGATCTGGACAAGGGCCGTCGCTATGCCACACTCGAAGATTTCCAGAATTTTGTCAAGCTGGCTTATACATCGCCTTCGATGCATTTGTCTGGCGGCACTATCTGCGAACCAGTCGATATCCCGGTAAATAAACGTCACCTGGACATGGTGTACTCGCACATCAAGTATTCCGACAAGGGATTCATGGGTTCTGTCACCGCGCCAGAACGTGCCCAGGACACGGTTGAGATGATTAAGATCATCGCCGGCGATAATTATATCGATACAGAAACCGGCAGACCGAGAACCTATGCGACCAGCCTGATCAACGCTAACTCGCCAATGACCTTCGACGATACCATGCTTGGCGCGGCCAAGGTTTACGCCGAAAACGACCAGGCCTGTATTATCACTCCATTTATTCTTGCTGGCGCGATGTCGCCGGTAACAGTCGCGGGCACCGCGGCACAGTCGCTGGCCGAGGCCCTGGCTGGTCTCAGCTTCGTGCAACTGGTTAATCCGGGAGCACCGGTTATTATGGGCAGCTTCGCGAGTTCCATGTCGATGCAGTCAGGGGCGCCAACCTTTGGCACTCCAGAACCGGCCCTGGTACTTTATATCATGGCTGCACTGGCGCGCCGCCTCGGCGTTCCATTTCGGTCGGGTGGTGGACTATGTGCTTCTAAACTGCCAGACGCGCAGGCCGCATCCGAAGCGGTTAACACTCTTTTGCCGGCCGCGCTCGCCGGTGTCAATTTCATGCTGCACGCCGCCGGCTGGATGGAAGGTGGTTTATCCATGGGGTATGAAAAATTTGTCATGGATGTCGACCAGACCGCGATGATAGAAATCATGTTAAACGGTGTCGACATGTCTGAAAATGGGCAGGCAATGGACGCGATACGCGAAGTCGGGCCGGGGGTCCATTTTCTCGGCTGTAATCACACACAGAACAATTTCAAAACAGCTTTTTATCGCTCCCCAATTACCGACAATAACAGTTTTGAGCAATGGGAACTGGACGGCAAGCTCGATCATGCGCAGCGTGCTAATGCCTGGTGGAAGAAACAACTGGCCGAATATGAGGCACCGCCTATTGATCCTGCAATCGATGAAGCGTTACTCGACTATATAAAACAACGTAAGGATTCAATGCCTGATTCTATGGTCTAAATCACTGATATAAGCGGCCTGGCATCCGGACCAGTTCGCTGCTTTAGGAGTCTGTCGGACTTAGGGGAAATCTACTGCGCTGGTGGGAGAGCGGCCCATAATTCCTCAATTTTTCGTTGCGTAGGATCCACTATGCGTCTCAAAATTGAGAAAATCTAGTCTCGCTCTCCCACCATGCTCGCTACGATTCCCTAAGTCCGACAGACTCCTGGTATAAAAACCGTGCAATAGCCCAGATTAAAGACTAGTATTTTGCGTGTTATTGGTCATTTATTGACCAATAACCCCTGAAACTATGTTATAGCGCTGTTGCTTGCCCATGAGTGAAGAAAAGGCCGAAGTGAAACCGACTCATTTCGGATTCCTGCTGGTACCGAATTATTCGATGATCGCATTTACCTCCGCGGTCGAACCATTGCGCATGGCAAATCGAGCAGCTCAGAAAACACTTTATAGCTGGAGTATTTATACCCTCGACGGTAATCCGGTAAAAGCCAGTAATGGGCTTGAAATAACACCGCATGGCAGCATCGATAAAGCTGGTGAAATGTCGTATTTTTTCGTTTGTGGCGGTGTCGAAATTGCCGATAGCTGGACCCGACCGATGAAGTTCGTACTGCGAAAAATTGCTAGCCGCAATATCATTATCGGTGCGGTCTGCACAGGCAGCTATTTGTTAGCACAAGCTGGTCTGCTTGATGGCTATAAGTGCACAATTCACTGGGAAAATATAGCGAGCATGCGTGAAGAGTTCCCAAAAGCGCAGTTTTCCGACGACCTGTTTCAGATAGATCGAGATCGAATTACCTGCGCCGGAGGGCAGTCATCACTGGACATGATGCTGAAGTTAATCAGCGATACCCATGGATCAAAATTAGCCGCACATATTTCCGAACAGTTCGTGTGTGAAAGGATTCGTGGTACAGAAGATCGTCAGCGCATTCCATTACAGCTCCACCTTGGCGCGAACCAGCCAAAACTTACCGAAGCGGTTATCCTGATGGAAGCCAATCTTGAAGAACCCATCAGCCTTGACGAATTATCAAGTTATGTCGGAGTCTCGCGCAGACAGCTCGAACGACTCTTCCAAAAACATTTAAATTGTGTGCCCACACGATACTACCTGAATCTTCGACTAAATCGCGCCAGGTTACTACTGCTGCAAACCAGCAAATCCATCGTCGATATTGCGCTTGCCTGTGGATTTATTTCGGCACCGCATTTCAGTAAATGTTATCGGGATATGTTTGGCATTCCGCCACGCGATGAACGTCGCAAAATACAAAGGGCACAGAATCTGGAAGAAATTAATGCGGGGAAGAAGGCGACGGGCTGAGTTGAGGTTGGCGGATTTTTTTGGATTTTTCGCGAACTAGCGGTCGCCTAAATCCACGCCGATAGACACCTCGCGCTCTCACTCCTCATGGTCGACATGGCCGAGCGTCTGCAATCGCCGAGAATAAGGTAATGCGAGGTCGGGCCTGCCTTCTTTCTGAAACCGATATTTCCAGAAAATAGCCTCATATTTTCCCGCGGTACCGGGGTCTGGTAAGAGACCCCGAGCGGAGCGGTCTGGTGGCCGCGCAAGTGTCCCTTCAATTAATGGCAGACCCCTGAGTATAGAGGCTGCACGCTTCTTGTAAGCGCGCCTCATCACATCTTCGAGTTCATCGTCCCGAACCGGCTCACCCGCAGCCGCGCGGTACGAGAAGTAGCGGCCGAGGATCATCGAGTCTGCTGGTGCGCCACGGCGTAGGGGATCGATTCGCTTCAGGAAGTGTGAGGATTTGTTATAGAAAAGGCTTATCGGTGCTCTATATTCCAGGCGCTGATGCGCGATGGTGTTGAGCGGCCCTGCAGGAAGAACGTTGTGAAAGCGTTCCTGTGTCAACGTATACAGAAACAACATGCTCGCCAGGTTAGGGATTCCAATGCTCGCCAGATCGTTTCGAACTGCAGGCAAGTCAAAGCGATTCTCCATCGCCTCGAAGTCCGGTTCAATCGGATCATTAGAGGCGATTAAAATAATGTCCAGGTAATTGGGCGATCGGCCCACGATAGCGTATGGAAATACGGATTCAATCGTGCGCATCACCAGGTTGACTTCCTCGTCGGACTGCTCGTAGGTATGGAACCACACTACCGCAAGTCCTCCGGGGTTGAGCTTAGCGCTCATCGCTTTGAAGAATTCCTGGGTGAACAGCCCCGAGACTCCCGCGACCCAGGGGTTCGATGGCTCGGAAATGATCAGGTCGTAGCTACGCGGTACGGCGCGCAGAAAACTTTGTGCATCGTCCAGATGGGTACGAACTCGCGGGTCATCGAGTACCCGGTAGTTGAATTCGGTGAAGATCGAATCCGCATTCAGAACTCCTGGCGAGATCTCGACGATATCAACCTGCTCCACCGGGTGGCGCGTCATCGAACCGCTGGTGATTCCCGAACCGTGTCCGATGACTAAAACGTTACGCGCATCTGGTACCAGGAACATGGGTAAGTGACCCAGGAGTACCTGCGTCGGCAGGTCGGCAGCCGTCCCCGCGTCTGGCTTGCCGTTGACATAGAGGTAAATTGTTCGACCTTTGTTAATACCGAGGACAGTGGTCTGTGCATCCTCTTCGAAGTAGTAGTATTTGGCTTTTTCCGGATCGACTACATAGCGCTGCCTCCACGCATCGAAGCTGGAGGCCGGATGCCTGGCCCGGTCGGCGGCGCTAGCCGTGGCCTCGGGCCCCGAGAACAGG
>JBGUEB010000165.1:0-7991 GCA_041821565.1 Gammaproteobacteria bacterium
GCAGTTGCGAGGCCATGTCCGCCACCGCCAATGATAATGACATCGTACTGTTTCTTTGGCTCCGGGTTACGCCAGGCCCTGGTCCAGCCGCGATTGCCAGTGAGTGCCTGTTTGACCAGGCTAAGAGCAGAATAATGCATAGGCGTCGAGTCGTGGTTGTGTAATATGATGAATGAATAGGATAACCATAAAAACTGCCCGAAGAAAGCGGCAGATCAATTCATTCGGAAGCCTCAAGTTTAAAGCGAATGGCATTCTGGCTGTCAATTGATAATCGACCTTGCAGAGCAAATAAACGACATTTGATCGCGTAGCCTGGCGCAATCTATTTTCTTTAAAAGGACATTATGGGAAGATTTATGCCATAGTCATATCAGGAGTCAAAAAGATGGCGTCTGAAAAAGAAACTGTGATGGACCGAAGAAGCGCTGGTATGCCGAATATACTACTGCTGGCATTGTCATTAATGACCCGGATTCCAATTCCTCAACAGGAAAATATTCGTGCTGAAGAATTTGCCCGGGCGGCGCTTTTTTTCCCGCTGACGGGTGCCCTGATCGGTGGTATGTTGATATTACCGGTGATTTTTTTCCCGCTTTCGTCACCAATACTACTGGCGGCCATCCTCACTTTCTTATGGACTGCGGTTACCGGCGGGCTTAATCTCAAGGGGGTTGGTAGTAGTGCCGATGCCTGGATTGGCGGTATCGGTGATGAGGAAAAAACCCACCGGATTTTGAGAGACAAGATAACCGGTGATGCTGGAACCACTGCGATAGCCGGAATCCTGATCCTCAAGTTTGCGGCGCTGACAGTACTGGTAGAACATAGCTTCCTCTGGTCAATTGCATTAGCACCGGTACTCGGGCGGGGCTTGATGTTGTTGATGTTCGTGACTACGCCCTGCGTTCGTGCGGAAGGACTCGCCAGTGCGGTGACGACTTATTTACAGCGGGATCTGGTACGCCTGATTCTCGCGGTATGCCTGTTGTTTGCCGTTATCGTATCGTTGAACGGCCTGTTATTAATGGTGGCGGGATTCCTGTTTGTGCGACGACTGGAGTTGAAAAGGCTTGGGGGTTGCACCATGGATACAGCGGGCGCCAGCGTCGAGTTCGGAGAAATGTTCTGGCTGGTCGGCGTTGCACTGATGGTTTAGTTGTATGTTACCCCCTCTCCCCTGCGGGATGAGGGGGTAAAATATTTCAGGCATCCCCCAAATAAATACTCCTGTATTGATCGCGTAACAGGTTTTTCTGTACCTTGCCCATCGAGTTACGCGGTAACGCATCACAAAAAAATATTCGCTTCGGCTGCTTAAAACGCGCCATTTTTTCAGCCAGTTGCATTTTGATGCCGGTTTCGTCGGTAGTATTACCTTGCTGGGCGACGACCACGGCGGTCACACCCTCGCCGAAATCCGGATGTGGCAGGCCGATGACAGCAGACTCAATGACACCCGGCAGCAAATCGATTTCAATTTCAACTTCTTTTGGATAAACGTTAAAACCGCCACTAATGATCAAATCCTTGCCGCGACCAACGATAGTGACATAGCCCTGGTTATCGATTTTGCCGAGATCCCCGGTGATGAAGTAACCATCTGCACGAAATTCCTCTGCGGTTTTCTCGGGCATACGCCAATAACCCTTAAACACGTTAGGGCCTTTGACTTCGAGCATGCCAATTTCACCGAGGGGCAACCTCATGCCGTTGTCTGGATCGGTGACTCGAATAGTGACATCGGGTAACGGGTAGCCGACTGTACCCGCCCGTCGACTGCCGTCATACGGATTCGATGTGTTCATATTGGTTTCGGTCATACCGTAGCGTTCGAGGATCGCCATGCCGGTCCGTTCGCTGAAAGCAATATGTGTTTCCTCCAGCAACGGCGCGGACCCTGATATGAACAGGCGCATATTCCGGGTTAAATCATTGGTAAAACCGGCGTGGTCGAGCAGTCGCGTGTAGAAGGTTGGGACTCCCATCATGACGGTAGCGCGGGGCAACAGGCTGACAACTTCGTCGGTGTCGAATTTCGCTAAAAAAAGCATTGAACCACCGGTTACGAGGACGGTATTAGTGGCGACGAACAGTCCGTGGGTATGGAAAATCGGTAACACATGCAACAACACATCGTCGCTGGTAAATTGCCATAGCTCACCCAGGGTTTGTGCGTTTGATGCCAGGTTATCGTGCGTAATCATCGCCCCTTTTGCACGCCCGGTGGTGCCGGAAGTGTAAAGTATCGCGGCAAGGTCATCCTTGCCGCGTTCTATCGTGTCGTAAACAGTCGCGCCGGCTTCGACCATCTTCGCCCAGCTACCCCCATTGCCGTTTGCCTCCAGGGTCTCGAGGCGCGAATTGGCTTTTTCTGCTATCGGGCGCAGGGCGGCTTCGGCAGCTGGTCGGCACACCAGTAAAGCGGGTTTGGCGTCGCCGACGAAATACTCAATTTCGTTAGCCGTGTAGGCCGTGTTCAGCGGCAGGAATACAGCGCCAGCCCGCACCGTACCGAGATAGAGGGCTATGGCGCACACGGATTTATCGATTTGTACCGCTACCCGGTCGCCGGGACTAACGCCTGCTGCGACGAGCGCATTCGCGACCTTTGCGGTTTCGCGCAAAATATCGCCATAGCTCCATCGACCTCCATCGGCTAGCTGGATAAAAAGCTTTTCCGTGGAAATTCTACTAAATAATGTGTCGAACAGGTGGTTACTCATGCTTCGGTGTCGTTGCTGGTTTCTTGTGATGACTGATTTCACTACGTACATTTCGAGAAGCGGCGATAGTGCCGTTATCGACATAGGATTCATGAATTTTTTCAATCTTTTTCAGATCGTAGAGATAGTTCACCATGATGCCGGCCGACTGGCGCAGTCCGCGTGGTGATATATTGCCGAGCCAGTTGATACGATCGAGTGACGCGCCATTGCCTATGTGAAACCGGGTAACCGGGTCGATCGGTAGCCTGTCTTCATCCTTGGCCTTCAAAAGGTAGTAGGCGGCAATCGGCATTAACAATTCCTCGGCCTTTTCCATTTGCTCGGGATGCTTGTACCAGTCAAATTCAGTAATTGTGTCTAATGCCTGTTTAGCCTCGTTCTCCAAAAGGCCATCAGGTGAATTCTGCAACCATCGCATAAAGCCGGGCAGAGGTGACAGCGTGACGAAGCGCTTGAGTTGAGGCAACTCACTGGCCAGCTCTTCGGCGACCTGCTTGATCAGGAAATTTCCGAATGAAATACCGCGCAATCCTTCCTGGCAGTTGGAGATCGAATAGAATACGGCGGTACGCGCCTCTTCGATGTCGAATTGCTCGCGTTGTTCGTCGAGCACGTCGGCGATTGCAGCGGGTGTGCCCCTTGTGAGTGCCACCTCGACGAATATCAGCGGCTCATCGCCTATCGCCGGATGAAAAAATGCGAAACAGCGGCGATCGGGTGGGTAGACGCGTCGACGCAGGGCATCCCAGCCATTTATCTCGTGTACAGCCTCGTACTCGATAATTTTTTCCAGCACATTAGCCGGTGTGCGCCAGTCGATGTGCTGTAGCACCAGAAATCCGCGATTGAACCACGAATCAAACAAATACTTGAGATCATTGTCGATTGCCTGCAACGCGGGTTCATCTTTCAGGTGGCGGAGTAGTCCCTTGCGCAGTCCGACCAGTGCGGCTGTGCCTCCCGGTGCCAGGTTTAAGCGGCGGAACAACTCTTGACGCGGTGGCGCAGCTGCGTGCAGTAACCCGGCGAGACTGCCCGGGGTTTGATCGCTGATATAGGCGTCGGAGGCCTGTTTTACTTCATCAACATTGGGATGATAGCGATTCGCTAGCGCCCGGTAGAATTCCAGGCATTGTTCATCATCGAGTTGCTTATAGCCCCTCAGCACGCGTCGAGCATAGGCGACACCCGAGGCTTCTCCGCGGTTTGAAATGAGAATGTCGCAGAGATCAATCAATGACTCTACCGTGGGTGCGCTGCCGGTGACGGGACCCAGCAAGCCAAGTCCACGCTCCGAAATGGTAGTGAGTAAATCCTGAAACAGACTGAGACGGCTCATAACTTAGAGACTCAAAATTATACGAAATTGCTTAAACTGGAAAATTTCCGAATACGATACACGTGGTAAGGGATTTACGAAATGTAAATATGACGTTAAAGCGCCTGATTCGGTGATCGCATAACCCTGATTGTAGTAGCAAATCCTGGTGGAATTCCGTGAAATCACGTCTATGCTTATGAGTTCCAGCAACACAATTTTAGAATTAAGGAATCATTATGGATAGTTACTACCTTGTGCCACAAATGCCCGGGCTATCAGTCGCAATCTGGGTGGCTGCCAGCATGGTTTTCCTGTTTTTTGCCAGGGAACCCATGCATAAAATCATTCAGGCTTTATCTGATGCAACTGCCGGCGGTTTTCGAAAACTGGCGGACTGGACCAGCAAAACAGCGGAAGCGATGCACGAAAAAGACAGGAGGGTTTTACTCGAATCGGGAGTTGCAAAGATCCAGGGTGAAATACTGCAGGAGTTTGCCAAAATTGAGACGGCCAACACCAAAAGTATAGCTGGATACCCCGAGTTGCAGTTGAAGCTCGATAAATATGTTACCCGGCTTGAAAACGACTACGAGGAGTGCGGTCAGGTGACACCGGAAGCACCGGGATGGAGTGAGGTAGTAGAAAGTATTGCCCGTGCCCAGGGATCTACCTCCGATCGAATTATCGAAAAAATGCTGGGCGAGATTCACAAATCCGCGGTGTCCGATGAAAAGAAAGCGCTCGCTGAATATCGAAATAGCACGGCTAAACGTCATAAAATTCTAGGCACCATGGCGCCGGTGTGGAAACGAGTCGAGAAGCTTGGTAGGGAAGTGAATACCAAGGTCGATAAGGTTATCGAGAATAGCCGTAATATTGACAAGTACATGGGCCAGTACGAAAAAATATCGGCCGGTGGTTCAGAGTCTATCGATATGCTGTCTTCAAAAGTGACCAAGCTGTTTATCATTTCGCTGATCGTGATATTCGTTGGTATTGTTGGCGCCTTCATTAACTTTAACCTGATAGCGTTGCCGATGTCGGAATTGGTACCCGCCGGAGTAAGAGTCGCAGGTATGGCGGTATCTGATGTTTCAGCCCTTGTAATAGTTGCACTTGAGTTGGTTCTGGGAATATTTTTATTTGAGGCCATGAGTGTTACCCATACCTTTCCCCAGATAGCCAACATGACTCGAGGCAAGCGCAATATTATTTTATACGGTTCATTGTTTGGACTGCTGTTTCTATCGTCGGTGGAAGCCTCGCTGGCGATTTTGCGTGAAAACCTGGCCCAGGCGAAAACCGCCCTGGACTATAGCCTGGCAGGTGAATCGGGCGCGATTCCAGAAAATGTCAATTCGAGTATCACCCTGATTGGCCAGGCCACACTGGGTTTCGTGTTGCCGTGGATTCTGGCAGTTGTCGCCATACCACTGGAAATGTTTATCGAGGCAAGCCAGCATGTGTTCGCGAAAATCTACACCTTGCTAGTCTCACTACTGTGCCATATTGCGAATACGATCGCATACCTGCTGGAAGGATTCTTTAAAATCCTGGTACATGTTTTTGATATCTACATCATTATTCCGGTGCAGATCTACAACATGTTAAAAGGTAAGCCCCTCAGCGCCAGCTAGGCAGGAGAATTATCATGAGAACAAAAATAAAGTATTCTCTGCTGGCATTCGCCCTGGTTTCTGTTGTTGCGGCCTGTACCGATAGCAAGCAATATGAAACATCGTTTTGTGCGCTGGTAGATATATCAGGCACCTACGCCGGCGAAAAAGGCAGCGTGGTCAAAATTATAAAGGCAGGCATACTCCCGGAAATGATTCCAGGCGACAGTTTGTACTTTATAACAATCGACAGTAACAGCTATACCAAGGACAATCTGGTTACTAAGCTGACTCTGGATTACAGGCCCACCACGGCCAACAACCAGAAATTTGCGATTTCGAGAAAGCTGGACAAGTTTGCCTCTGGTAAAGCCAAATCGCGTCTTACCGATATCAGCGGTGCGATGATGCTATGTTCGGATTACCTCAAAGAAGCACAGTCCGGGACCCAGGTGATGATTGTCTTCAGCGACATGTTTGAGGAATTACCGGATGGTGTCGTGCGTAAGTTCGCCGATGACGAGTTTTCGGGGATTGATGTCGCCGCTATGAACGTGATCAAACTCAATAAGGATAGTTCGAATCCAGAAGTTTATCGTAAACGTCTGAAAGACTGGGACGAGCGCATTGTCGGTTCCGGAGCCAATAGCTGGACCACGCTTCTCGATGCGACCAAGATTCAGGAGTTTATCGATAAGGTTAAATAAAACCCGACAGGACTAAAAAGCCCCTCACCGGTTGCGGTGCAGGGGCTTTTTTATTGATCAAATTCCACGCGGTAAACAATAAAACCATCGGTGCCGCCGGTAATCTTGTCGTAAAGTCCCCTGGCAACACTATTATTTTCCCTGGTGTGCCAGTATACCTCGGCCCAGTTTTGCTTTTTAGCCTCATCGGTAACAGCTTTTATCAGCGCCTCGCCAATGCCGCCACCGCGAATTTCAGGTGAAACAAACAGATCTTCGAGGTAGCAGGAAAATTTTTTATGCCAGGTGCCAGGGTGGGGGAAGTAATGTAAGAAGCCAATCACTTTGCCTGTGTCTGTCTGTTCAGCCACGAAACAGTTGATCGGATGTTGGTAATCGTGAATTCGTTGCCACAGCACAGTGGTTATTTCATCCGCCAGGCTGGCTTCATAAAAAACCACGTATGACTGCCACAGTGATTCCCATTGTTCCCAATCGCCCTCGAGCGGACGACGAATAGTGTATTGTGGTGAATCCAAGCCGGTAACTCCTATAATATTGCTTGATCGTAATTGTATCACTATATAGAATCGCCCCCCCGTTTGTAGCGATGGCGTCGCTACGGTATAGCGGTGCCAATGTCTGCATAAGCAGATTTAAAATCCTGTACGCCCGGACAAAACCAACTGGTTCTTCGGAGTGATTACTATGTCTCAATCGCAAACAATTCGTCCTGAATTTTTCCAACTGCAAAATGGCACTAAAGCCAAATTACCTTTTTCTGATGCCGAGTATGAAACACGTCTTGGCAAACTACGTACATTAATGAGCGATGCCGGGGTAGATGCCATGCTACTGACCTCGATGCACAACATCGCCTATTACTCCGGTTTTTTATACTGCTCGTTCGGGCGACCCTACGCCTGTGTGGTAACCGCGGATCGCTGTGTCACGGTGTCGGCAAATATTGACGGTGGCCAACCCTGGCGCCGTTGTTTCGGAGAAAACCTGATTTACACCGACTGGCAGCGCAACAATTACTGGCGTGCGGTAAAGTCGATTATTGGCGCAGCAAATCATGTTGGCATCGAAGCTGACCATATGACATTGGCGAGTCGTGAAACCATGAAAAGCATGCTCGATGGCATCGAGGCCAAAGACTTAAACGTCGAAATCATGGCCTTGCGAATGATCAAGTCAGCCGAGGAAATCGAGTTGATCAAGGGTGGTGCCCGGACAGCCGATATTGGCGGCGCAGCGGTCAAGGCAGCGATTAAGCAGGGAACTCGTGAAATTGACGTCGCCATGGCGGGACGCGATGCGATGGAACAGGAAATTTCCAGCAGTTTCCCTGACAGCGAACTGCGCGATAGCTGGGTCTGGTTCCAGTCCGGACTAAACACCGACGGTGCGCATAACCCGGTAACCACTAAAAAATTACAGGTCGGCGATATACTGAGCCTGAATACCTTTCCGATGATATCCGGCTATTACACCGCGCTCGAAAGAACCCTTTTCCTCGGTGAACCAGATGCCGATTCGCTGCGCATCTGGCAGGCAAATGTCGATGCCCACGAACTCGGTCTTGCACTGATCAAACCGGGTGCTACCTGTTCGGGGATATGTGCCGAAATCAATC
>JBGUEB010000166.1:0-7953 GCA_041821565.1 Gammaproteobacteria bacterium
CGGATTCAGTGCGTATTGGCGGAGACCGTTTTGACGACGCTATCATCAATTATGTTCGACGTAACTATGGCATATTAATCGGTGAGGCGACCGCGGAAAAAATCAAGTTTGAAGTTGCTGCTGCTTATCCCGGTAAAGATTTATTGGAAATCGAAGTCAAGGGGCGGAATTTATCTGAAGGCGTGCCGCGTAGTTTCACTCTGAATAGCAATGAAATACTCGAAGCGCTGCAGGACCCTCTGTACGGAATTGTCAGCGCGGTGAAAAATGCGCTGGAACAAACCCCGCCTGAACTGGGTTCCGATATCGCCGAACGCGGTATTGTTTTGACTGGCGGCGGTGCGCTGTTACGCGATATCGATCGACTCATTATGGAAGAAACTGGTTTACCCGTGATTATTGCCGAGGATCCGCTTACCTGCGTTGCGCGTGGTGGCGGCAGAGTGCTGGAAATGATCGATGAACATGGTCTGGATTTTCTCGCCGTCGAATAAGGCTAGCCTGCATGGTGTATTAATAGTCGCGATTTTGCGAAGTGGCATATTGGTCCTGATAACGCAATAATGGTTTGGCCTGACACGAATTATCCTTTATGACTCAACTGCAGTTCCAATTACGCGGCGCAACCATACAGGCAGTGTTGCTGGTAATCGTTTGTATCGTGTTGATGTTTGTCGATCAACGATTCAATCACCTCGAAGTCGTTCGATCGAATATCTCACTGGTTTTATCTCCTTTACGTTATCTGGTTAGCTTGCCGACACAAACAGGCAATTGGTTGGGTGAGTGGTTTAGCTCTTATCATGATTTGCTGAATGAAAATGAAGGACTAAAATCCGATAGCAGAATAATCAATGCCAGGCTGCAAAAAATGCAGGTTTTACAGGCAGAAAATGTGCGCTTGCGAAACCTGTTGGGATCTGCCGCAAGGGTCGCAGATGAAGTTATTGTTGCCGAGTTGCTCTCAGTTGATCAAAACCCCTACCGACAGTTAATTGAAATCAACAAGGGTACCCTGGATGGTGTCGAGACAGGGCAGGCGGTTATCGATGCTCATGGCATCATGGGACAGGTAATTCACGTCAATCAAAATACCGCTACCATAATATTAATATCTGACCCCGAACATGCTATTCCGGTACAGTTCATACGTAATGGCACACGCTCGATAGCATTCGGCAATGGTAGTACAGACCAACTGGAATTACGTTATCTACCGGCCACCGCGGACATTAAGATAAACGACGAACTGGTTACCTCGGGACTTGGTGGACGATTTCCTGCTGATTACCCGGTCGCCACGGTTATCTCGATCACAGAAGACCTGGTTCGTGGTTTTGTTTCGGTGTTGGTAAAACCACAGGCACGACTCGATAGTAGCCGCGAAGTACTGGTAATTAAACCACGATTTAGCGCCCCACCAAGATGACAAATAATCATTCAGAGCCAGGTTACGAATTTGCCTATCGGATAGATCGTCCATGTTGAAGCTGCGCTATTGGGTAATTTATCTAAGTATCGTGGTAGGTATAATCTTAATGATCCTGCCCTTACCCGAGTGGGTGCATACCTACCGCCCCCACTGGGTAGCATTGATCCTGATTTACTGGAGCATGGCAATGCCAAAGAGGGTTGGTCTGTGGACCGCCTTTTTTGCTGGCATCCTGGTCGATGTATCGCAGGGCACGCTACTCGGTCAGCACGCCATGGGGTTGGTTATTGTAGTTTTTATTAACCAGAACTTTTACCAGCGAATCCGGGTTTTGTCGCTGGTGCAACAGGCCCTGTATGTATTTCTCCTGTTATTTATTAACCAGATTATTACAGTCTGGATTGAAGCCTATCTGGGACGGCCAACGCCGTTTGGCGCTTTTCTGGGAGCGCCGGTGATCGGCATGCTGATTTGGCCCTGGGTGTTTATAACCTTGCGTGATCTACGGCGTAAAGCGCATTTGAGCTAAAGTGAATTTAATAAAACCCAGACCGGCTAAAACGACACCCTTCATACAACATGCGGACTAAGCGTGGATTATAAGTATATCGAGACCAGTCAGCAGCTAGCTGAAGTTTGCGAAAACATAAAAAATGCCGGTTACTGTACGATTGATACCGAATTTGTGCGGGAAAAAACCTATTATCCGGTGCTTTCACTGATTCAGATTGCCAGCGAAGCGCAGATGGCCTGTATCGACCCATTGGTGATCGAGGATTTTGAGCCGCTCATAGCGTTACTGCAACAGCCGGACCTGGTTAAAGTTTTTCATGCTCCAAGCCAGGATCTGGAAATCTTGTATCAACGCTTTTCCTGCATGCCAATGCCAATATTTGATACCCAGTTAGCCGCGGCTGTACTCGGTTACGACCATCAAATTGGCTATGCCGACCTGGTCAGGCAGATTACCGGGGTACAGCTCGAGAAAAAGCATACCAGAGCAGACTGGAATCGGCGTCCCCTGTCGACGGATGAAATTGACTATGCAATGGATGACGTGCGTTATTTGATGCCAGTTTATCAGGCCCTAAAAAAAGAACTCGATAGCAAAAACCGGGGCGCCTGGATCGAAAAGGACCTGCTCGCGATGACTGCGGTTTCAACCTACCTGGTGGAAATGTCGGGCTTATGGAAGCGGCTCAAAGGGGTGCAAAAACTAAAGGGTGTCGAATTGCAGATTGCGCGTAATTTATGCCAGTGGCGCGAACAGATGGCACAGCAAAAAAACTTGCCGCGGCGTTGGATAGTAAAAGATGATGTATTGATCGATGTAGCGCGATTGAAACCGTCAATTCTAGCTGACATGGACTCTCTTCGAGGTCGCAATGAAAAATTTTTCGTTAAACATGCAGAAACTTTTTTACAGCTCGCACGCGATGCGCAAAACACGCCCGAGTCGGAATGGCCCAGACACGACGCCAGGAATACAACAACAATGAATCAACAGGCCCTCGGCGATTGTTTGATGGCGCTTTGCCGGGTAATTGCCGAAGAAAATAAAATTGCCCTTGCTACTCTCGCCACGCGTAAAGATATTGATAGCTTGATTACCAACAGAAAAAATAGTCGGCTCTCGCAGGGTTGGCGTTTTAGCATGGCCGGCGAGCGCTTACTGGATTTTATTCATGGCCAGTCAGTACTCGGAGTAGAAGATGGTCGAATCGAGATCATGCCAGGTGCGTAATAAACTACAATTTATCGTGGTTTTTCCATTTGCATTTCGTAGTATTGTTATATTCCACAATCCATTTACCAGGTTATTTTAGCAGCGATGAATCCAGAAAAGATCCAGCAATTAATTCAACAGGGCATGCCCGCGGCTACAGTCGAAGTAACGGGTGGTGAGGGCAAATTTGTCGCCCAGGTGATCAGTGATGAATTTGCCGAACTAAGTCTGATCAAAAGACATAAGCTGGTCTATGCCTGTGTCAGCAATGAAATTGCTTCCGGCGAATTACACGCGCTCACAATTGTCGCGAAAACTCCGGCTGAAATGCCAGCCGCGTAGCTGACGATGCTTGTACTCTTTTAATGAGCAGCAAGCTGATTTTTATCTGCGATCATGAAACGCTGTCTGACCCGGGTTCCTATGGCTTCAATGTCGAACAAAATGGTGAGCCTGTCGGAGGTTTTGTGGTTAAGAGTGACTACGCATACTTTGCTTATCGGAATTCATGCCCGCATACCGGGTCACCGCTAGACTGGGTAGAGCATCAGTTTCTCGATGCTGATGAGGCTTTAATACAGTGTGCCGTACACGATGCACGCTTCATCATTGACAGCGGTGAATGTATATCGGGACCCTGCTATGGGGAAAGCCTGCAAAGCTTGCCGATTGTGGTGCAGGATGACGGTATATATCTGCAGGCCAGCTAGCCGCCAGGTAGAATTAATTTAGCAGATGGCCGTAACAGTCGTATTCGTCGCTGGCAGTTATGCGTACCTGGTAATACTCTCCAATTTTCAGATCTTGCTCAGAATCGATATAAACCAGTCCGTCAATTTCAGGGGCGTCGGCATAAGAACGGCCAACAAAACCATCTTCGGTTTTCTGCTCTACCAGTACCTGCAAATCCTGGCCTCGCCGCTGGCGTAGTTTGGCAGTGCTGATAGCCTGCTGTTTTAGCATAAATTGGTCGTATCTTTGCTGCTTTATCACATCCGGGACCTGGTCGGGTAAGGCATTGGCAGCCGCGCCCTCAACCGGGGAATAGATGAAACATCCGACTCGATCAAGCTGTGCGGCGTCCAGAAAGTCGAGTAGTTGATGGAAATCATCGTCGGTTTCGCCGGGGAAGCCGACGATAAATGTACTGCGTATTACCAGTTGCGGACAGAGCTCACGCCAGTGATGAATTCTTTCCAGCACACGTTCACGATTGCCCGGTCTTTTCATTAACTTTAAGATTTTAGGACTGGCGTGCTGAAACGGAATATCGAGGTAGGGCAAGATCAGGCCATCGGCCATCAGCGGGATCACCTCGTCCACGTGTGGATAGGGATACACATAGTGCAAGCGTACCCAGATACCGAATTGCCCGAGCGCCCGGGCGAGGTCAAGAAATCGGGTTTGCAGCACCTGGCCCTGCCAGAATCGGGTTGCGTATTTGAGGTCTACGCCGTAGGCGCTGGTATCTTGCGAAATTACCAGTATTTCTTTGACGCCCGATGCCGCCAGGTATTCGGCTTCCTGCATCACCTCGTCGACAGGGCGGCTTACCAGGTCACCTCGAAAGGATGGAATAATGCAAAAACTGCACCGATGATTGCAACCCTCAGAAATTTTCAAGTAGGCGTAATGTTGTGGTGTTAATTTAATACCCTGTTTCGGAACCAGGTCGAAAAAGGGATCATGCGGTGCCGGCAAGTGCTTGTGCACAGCTTGCATGACCTCGTTTTTTGAATGTGGGCCGGTTACCGCCAGTAACCCGGGGAACTTTTGTTTAATCAGATCCGATCTTGCACCGAGGCAACCTGTAACAATTACCTTACCATTTTCGTGCAGGGCTTCGTCGATAGTATCCAGCGATTCCTGGATCGCTGAATCGATAAAGCCACAGGTATTAATAATGACCATATCGGCTTCATCATAATTCGGAACTATCGCGTAACCCTCGGCTCGAAGTTGGGTGATTACCTGTTCGGAATCGACCGTTGCCTTAGGACAACCGAGGCTGACGAATCCGATCTTGTGTGCTGCTTTTGGCATTAATGTGAGGCTTCTTCGTTTTTTTCAAATAGCGCAGGCAGAAAATACTCACTCACCAGCAACGGTTTTTCATCGATAGTGAATAACGAGCGTCTGCCCCAGATTTGCGCGCAATCCTGATCACTGCCCGCGGTAGCGATGTCGAACAGGGTATCTTTTTTGGCTATGCTAGCAAGCTGTTGCTGGTTTCGTTGTAAACTGGGATTTGCGAACAAATAGGCGCCGAGCGGGCGATCGCCGAGAAAACGCAGCCGCCGGTGCCTGCCCCCCAGGGTCTTTAGCGGGATGATCGAGCGCGCGTAAACACAAACCATGTCACCGCATAGTAACTGGACCTGTCTTAACAAGGCTGTTTGCCGGTAAGGAATATTCAATATCCTGGCTTCATCTATTTCCGGTATTACCCACTGTTGACTGAGTACTCGTACAGAGAATTGACCAGGGCAATACTCCATTAAACGCTTCGTTAAAGAACCTTGATCGGCAAGCCAGGAAATGACTGCCGGGTCGAGTTTTTTGGAGAAAATGTCGTTAGGCCTGAACCAGGAGGAAGTGCCGGGGTGTTTCAAGTTGTTACATCGGGAAAATAAGTGGGCGCATTATCCTCGAAATCGATGCGCAGCGCAAAATACGAAATTTTGACTATATTTGTAAGGTGGATGAAACTGATAAGACATGATTTAATGACGCGATATGAAGCAAGTGGAATACTCATGAGTAATATCAAGACGGCGCTGTTCGCGCTGTGCGCCTTGTGCGTGATCTCATTTTCGAGCCATGCCGAATTACAGGACCAGGGCCTGAACTCGATTTTGCAAATCATCGACAAGGCTATTGATGAAGTTAACATGGATAAGCAGGCCGAAAACTACGATGCACAAGTCGTAGAAAATGCGATCGCGGCAATTATCACGCTGTCAAAAACGCTCGGCAACCTGAGCTACTCGAGACTGCAATGCGGCCAGGCCGAAGTATTGGCAGAATTCACCCAACGCGTACAGAAATTACCCGAAGAAAGCCGTAACCCGATGCGCGATGCCTTTCAGGAGGGCTTTGACAAGAGCAAGGATGAAACCGTATTGCTATCGGATGATGAATGTAAACGTCTGACAGAATCGAGAATTCGCGAAGAAGCAGTGGACGATACCCTTGTTGATGTAGACGAAGAGGCAGAGGTAGCAGCAGAGGAAGTGGTTGAAGAGCCCGATCTGGACGAGCCCAGGAAACGTCATGTGCGCATGGCTGAACTAAGTGGGCAGCTAGCCTATAAAACAATGTATTGTGAAGGTAAGCAGGTATTCACCCGCGACTATAATGAATTCATGAAATCTATCCCTGAAGAATTCCTGCAAGAGGTAAAAGATAACTATTGGAAAGGTTATCAGCATGGCAAACGCATGAATCCTTATCTGACCTCGGATGCCTGCTCCTGACCAGTAACCGATAGGCAGAATTGTCAGCCCATCGCGGCTATCCGTGATAACTCTATTTATCTCCCCACTGACTGCTGATTAGCAGGTATACACCCGGAATTAATAAAATCCCACTCATCAAAGGCACCAGGAACTGGCCGCTGCCGATCATGATTGGTGCCAGGCCGTCAAGCCCGATGATAAGACTACCGCTGATCACAAGGCTGCCACCCATGATGGCACGAACATTGCGCTGATTCGCCAGGCGCATCTCTTTTTTTAGCGATTCAAGCTCTTTTGATTTCCATTCGATCTGTAGCTCGTCGTTGGCAATTTTATGCAGGGTTTTAAATGCCAGTTGCGGCAAGTCCGGCAGATTTTCGGCGATATAGGGTAAATTCTTCTTCAAACCCTTGACCAGTGCGCGCACGCCCATCTGCTCGCTCAGCCAACGTTCCAGAAAAGGTTTGGCGGTATCCCAGAGGTCGAGCTGCGGGTAAAGTTGACGTCCCAGGCCCTCTATGTGCAAAAAAGTTTTTTCCAGTAATAGTAACTGGGGCTGAATTTCCATGTTAAATTCGCGCGCGGTTTGAAATAGCCGCAACAATAATTGGCCAAAGGAAATTTCGGCCAGCGGTCGTTGGAACATGGGTTCGCACACGGTTCGTATTGCGGCCTCAAAATCATCGATGCGAGTATCGCGATCTACCCAGCCAGAATCGACGTGTAATTCTGCGACGCGGCGATAGTCACGGTTGAAAAAAGCAACAAAATTTTCTGCCAGGTAGCGCTGGTCCTGGGTTGAGAGTGAGCCCATGATGCCAAAGTCAACTGCAATATATTTCGGGTCTTGCGGGTTTTCCGGCGAAACAAAAATATTGCCCGGGTGCATGTCGGCATGGAAATAATTGTTTTGATATACCTGGGTAAAAAATACCTCGACGCCTTTACGTGAAAGTACCTCGAGATTGATATTATTTGCTTTCAATTGCTCAATATCCGATACCGGGATGCCTTCGATGCGCTCCATCACCATGACGCTGGGCTTGCAGTAGTCCCAGAACACCCGTGGTACGTAGAGATCTCTTGAGCCTTCGAAATCGCGTCTTAACTGGCTGGCGTTGGCTGCCTCCCGCACCAGATCGAGTTCGTTGAGCAGGGTTTTTTCAAATTCCCGCACAATCTGGATCGGCTTCACCCGTTTCGCTTCCAGCCAGTAACGATCGGCCATGCGCGCCAGCACCATAAGCAGTCGAGTATCCTGCCTGATACCCTGTTCGATATCGGGGCGCACTACCTTTACTATGACCTCCTCACCATCTGGAAGCTGTGCACTGTAG
>JBGUEB010000167.1:0-7953 GCA_041821565.1 Gammaproteobacteria bacterium
TTATGAATCAGGCCAACGGTGGCGCCCGCCAGTAGTACCACCAGGCCGGTAAGAATGCCGAATTCTTTCTTTCGTTCCTGGCGCCTTTCTTCGCGCCAGGGCAGTAGATTAATCCTGGTCATGAGAACTCGGCTCCGCGGATGGCGAGGCCAGCAGCTATTAGAAACGAAGGTGCGTCGGCCTCCAGGGTTGCCTTGTTTACCCGGCTAGAGGATGACATGTCGTGAAAAGGGTTGGCGATAGTGGTTGGTACGCCGATATGCGACTCGGTAAGTTCTGCAAGATTGGGTAAGCAGGCGGTTCCGCCAGCCAGAACCAGGTGGTCTATATCGCCATCTGATCCTCCCGCAGAGTAAAAGAACTGTAAGAAACGACTCACCTGTTGCGCCGTGGTTTCCTTGAAAGGATCGAGTACCTCGGGTTCGTAATTGTCCGGCAAACCACCCTGGCGTTTTGCAAGGCCAGCCTCATCGTATGACAGACCATAGCGGCGCATAATTTCTTCAGTGAGCTGTTTGCCGCCAAAATTTTGCTCACGTGTGTAAATCAAATTATGATTTTGAATTACGCTGAGATTGGTCATGGTGGCGCCGATATCGATTATCGCAATGGTTTTATCCATACCTTCATCCGGCATCTGCGAGGCCATCACCGAAAATACTGTTTCCACCGTATAGGCTTCTATGTCGACAATCTTGGCTGTTAGCCCTGCGAGTTCTATTGCGGCAACGCGGTCGTCGACATTTTCACTCCGACAGGCAGCAAGCAAAACATCTACAGTCTCTGGATTGCCTTCGGTAGGCCCTAGTATTTGAAAATCGAGGTTAACTTCTTCGAGGGGATAAGGGATGTACTGATCCGCTTCGAGCTGAATCTGACCCTCCATTTCATCCTCGGACAAAGTCGCGGGCATGGTGATTTTTTTAGTGATGACAGAAGAGCCGGCGACGGCAATTGCCACATTTTTCAATTTAATTTTTGACTTGTTCAGCGCACGCTTTACACTTTCGCCTACTAATTCAAGTTCGGCAACATTTTTTTCGACGACAGCATTTGCGGGAAGCGGCTCTACGCCAATACCTTCGATGCGGTAGCTGGACCCGGTTTTACTCAGCTCCATGAGCTTCACTGATGTAGAGCTAATGTCTAATCCAATGAGCGGTGGTTTTTTTCGGGATAAAAACAAACAGGTGTCCCCAGTTATGTGCCTATGTTGTATGCGCCTAAGTTCGAAGATCTTGTTTTACAAATCACATTAAGATCTAACTGTAAGTATATAAAATGTTGTATTATTCTAATCAGCCAATCCCAAAGTCTAGTAAAAGAATTTGCCATTGTCGATACATTTCATATGTTTGTTTATATATATAGCCTAAGCTGATGATAAAGCTAGTAAAAATACTTTCCTGGTTGTTTGCATCCGGTTTTATGGTGCTTTTCGCAGGCGCATTCTACATCTACGCTTTTTTGGTGCCTGAACTACCCTCTATTGATCATCTCGAGGACACCCAGCTACAGGTACCCCTAAGAATATATGACAAGAATGAGATTTTGCTTGCCGAATTCGGCGAGCACCGACGAATTCCGGTAAAGTTTGAAAAAATTCCGGACCATGTCATAGCTGCCTTCATTGCGGCTGAAGACGATCAGTTCTGGAATCATATGGGTGTCGACCCACTCGCTCTGGCGGCGGCGGCCTATGAGCTCGTGGCCACAGGCAAGAAAACCAGGGGTGGTAGTACGATAACCATGCAGGTGGCGCGTAACTTTTTCCTCAGTTCAGAGAAGACCTATACGCGTAAGCTAAATGAGATCCTGCTTGCGTTGAAAATTGAGTCCGAGTTGAGTAAGGAAAAAATCCTCGAACTGTATCTCAATAAAATTTTCCTGGGTCACCGGGCATACGGCATAGTCGCGGCCTCGTTGGTATATTACAATAAATCCCTGCGCGACCTTAGCCTCGCCCAGGCCGCAATGATAGCCGGCCTGCCCAAAGCGCCATCGAAATACAATCCCATTCGCAACCCTGAACGGGCCCTATCCCGACGTGATCACATCCTCAATCGCATGCGAGTAATGAATTACATTACTGAAGATGAGTACCAGGTGGCTTTGACCGAGCCTGTCACCGCAGAGTTACATGTTACTGATACCATAGCCGATGCTAATTATGTGGCTGAACTGATTCGTGCCGAGCTGTTCGAGCAGTACGGCGAAGAGGTATATAAGGCTGGCATGAACGTGTATACCAGTATTGATGGCAAGCTTCAGAATGTAGCCAACCAGGCCTTGCGTCGTACGCTTCTGGATTACAACCGCCGGCATGGTTACCGGGGCCCGATTGAAACTATTAATATGGACGAAGTGATTGAAGACCCGTTTGATGAGGATCTGGTTGTTGATCAGCAAATTGGTGGATTACGCAAAGGTGTGGTTGTTTCGATTAATCTACAACCGCCGGGCGAAAATGAAGCCGCTGAAATTGTAGCTGAGAGTTCGGAAGCCGGGTCCGCGACTTCGGCAACCGTATTAATTTCGAACTATGAAAAAATTGAATTGGCTTTCAAGGACGGCGTCGAATGGGCCAGACCTTACCTGGAGGTTGACAAGCAGGGAGAGGCGCCGAAGACGGTTGCGGATGTCCTGTCGGTAGGTGATGTAATCTGGCTGGAGCAGCGTGATGAGCAATGGCTGCTGGCCGACGTCCCCCAGGTCGAAGGGGGGCTGGTGTCGCTGAATTCATCCGATGGTGCAATTCAGGCATTGGTCGGTGGTTTCGATTATTTTAAAAGCAAGTTCAATCGTGTCACCCAGGCACGACGTCAACCCGGTTCAAATTTCAAGCCGTTTATATATTCCGCGGCACTGGAGAAGGATTTCACTGCGGCCAGCATTATCAATGATGCGCCCGTTGTGTTTGATGACGATTCGCTGGAGGCGACCTGGCGCCCGGAAAATTATTCGGGTAAATTTTACGGACCGACACGGTTGCGAGAAGGGCTGGTAAAATCACGTAACCTGGTATCGATCCGGATATTGCAGGCGATTGGATTGCGCCATGCGACCCGTTATGCCGAGCGGTTTGGTTTCAAGCGCGAAAATATGCCTTACGATTTATCGTTGGCGCTGGGCAGCGGAGCTTTTTCCCCAATGGAAATCGTGCGTGGTTACGCGGTATTTTCCAATGGTGGGTACCTGGTGTCGCCATATATTATTAGCCGGGTTGAGTCAGGCAGGGGAGAGGTCATATTTGAACATGAGCCACTGAGTGTATGTCAGGATTGTGAACTTGAATCGCTCGAAAACCTGGAGCTGCAGGCCGAGGTCGAAGCAAAAGCGAGCGACGAGAAAGACCTGGTGATAGTCGAGGAAGATAGTTCCACTTTATATGCACCACGGGTTATCTCGGCGCAAAATGCCTATATCATGCGTTCTATGATGCGCGAGGTCGTCAATCGTGGTACGGCTGTACGAGCCAAGGCCCTGGGTCGTCGCGATATCGCCGGTAAAACCGGTACTACCAATGATCAAATCGATGCCTGGTTTAGTGGCTTTAATGATCAGGTGGTTACCTCGGCCTGGGTTGGATTTGATAATCATAAAACACTCGGAGGTAAGGAATTCGGCGGGCGTGCGGCTTTACCCATGTGGCTTGTTTATATGAAAGTCGCGCTTGAGGGTCGACCCGAGAACCTCGAAGAGCAACCGGATGGACTCGTTACAGTTCGAATCGACTCGGTAACCGGCAAGCGCGCGGGAGAGGACACGGTTAACAGCCGGTTTGAAGTGTTTCGAGTCGAATATGCACCGGAAGAAAAGCATGTAGCCGGGGCGAGCGACAACCCGGTGTATGAATCTGTTCAAGATCGGCCGGAAAACCAGGAAGAGATAGTCGAGGATATCTTTTAACTACAGTTACGATTTCCTGGGGTCAGGCGGCTGGCAGGCGTATTTCGGTGCCAAATTCATGCACGGCGTCGATCAACACGGCGAGTCGGTCCGGGTCGACAGTTGGATGAATACCATGGCCGAGGTTGAAAACATGGCCAGGGCCGGCACCGTATTTTGTTATCACATCCCGCACGGCCTCACGAATGACATCGGGCGAGGCATATAAAATGCAGGGATCAAGATTCCCCTGCAACGCTACTTTTTCTCCGACTCGCCGCCTCGCGTCATTAATATCAATAGTCCAGTCGAGTCCGATGGCATCGCAACCGGAATCCGCAGTGGCTTCTATCCATTGTCCGCCACCCTTGGTAAACAGGGTTACCGGTATGGTTTGACCGTCATGCCGGCGATTTAACCTGGACAGGATTTGCTGCATGTAGTCGAGTGAAAAACTCCGATAAGTTTGCGGCGTTAAGACGCCTCCCCAGGTATCGAAAATCATTACCGCCTGGGCACCCGCTTCAATTTGTGCATTTAGATATTCGGCAACAGATTGAGCGAGTATATCCAGTAAACGGTGCATGGCTGCCGGATTTTCATACATCATACCCTTGACGTGGTGATAGTCCTTCGAGCTACTACCCTCGACCATATAAGTAGAAAGTGTCCAGGGGCTGCCGCTAAAGCCAATTAGTGGCACGGCACCGTCGAGCTCGGTTCTGATCAGGCTTATGGCATCGGTCACGTAAGCTAGTTTTTCGGCCGGGTCGGGTACGAATAACTTGTCTATATCGGCTTCGCTGCGTACCGGTCGTTCGAACTTTGGTCCCTCGCCTTCACTAAAATACAAACCCAGTCCCATTGCGTCGGGAATGGTCAATATATCTGAAAACAGGATAGCCGCGTCGAGATCGAAGCGACGCAATGGCTGAAGCGTAACTTCGCAGGCAAGCTCCTTGTTTTTACACAGATCAAGAAACCCGCCAGCGCTTTTTCGAGTCTCGCGGTACTCGGGCAAATAGCGACCCGCCTGCCGCATAATCCATACCGGTGTGGTATCAGTCGGTTGGCGCAGCAAGGCCTTGATTAAACGATCATTTTTTAAAACGGGAAAACTCAATTTACTATTACTCCTGCTGAACAGTGGCTTCGACTACTAATGGACGGATGCCAACTCTGTCGTCATTGGCACTTACTTAAACCTAATACTGCCGTCATTGCGAGGAGCGAAGCGACGAAGCAATCTCCATATAACTGGCTCCGGCCTGGGAGATTGCTTCGCTGCGCTCGCAATGACACACTTAAGTAAGTGCCATTGAATGCTGTCGTCATTATACCACTGCCTGCAATTCTAAACGTCCAGGTAATCCAGAATACCCTCGGCGGCCTTTCGGCCCTCATATATAGCAGTCACTACCAGGTCTGATCCCCGCACCATATCACCACCGGCAAATATCTTTGGATTCGAAGTCTGGAACGGATAATTATTTTGTTCCGGAGCGGTGACTCTACCCGATTCGTCTATGTCGATCTCAAATTCTGAAAACCAGTCTGCTGGATCGGGACGAAAGCCAAAGGCAATGACGACAACATCGGCTGCCAGAATCTCTTCAGAACCTGGGATAACCACGGGGCGGCAGCGGCCCTGTTCATCTGCCTCACCCAGCTTCGTCGATACCAGTTTAACGCCCTTTACACTGGTGTCACCAACGATTTCTACCGGTTGTCTGTTAAACAGAAATTCGATGCCTTCTTCTTTTGAGTTGGCGACTTCACGCATCGAACCGGGCATATTCGCTTCATCGCGTCGATAGGCGCAGGTAACGCTGCGCGCCTGTTGTCGAATAGCGGTGCGATTGCAATCCATCGCAGTGTCGCCGCCGCCGAGTACGACAACCTTTTTACCGGAGAAGTTTATAAACTCAGGAACATCCGAGTTGGCAAATTTGATTTCGTGGTGAATGTTGGAGACCAGGTAGGGCAGGGCTTCATACACTCCTGCCTTGTCTTCCCCCGGAAAACCACCTTTCATATAGGTATAGGTACCCATGCCCATAAATACTGCATCGTAGTCTGCCAGTAGTTGATCAAAAGCAATATCCTTACCAACCTCTGTATTCAGGTAAAATTCTATACCCATGTTTTCGAACATTGTGCGCCGGCGCGTTACAATCTCTTTTTCAAGCTTAAAAGAGGGAATTCCAAAGGTGAGTAACCCGCCAATTTCCGGGTAACGATCATAGACTACTGATTTGACGCCGTTCCGCGCGAGTACATCGGCACAACCTATACCGGCGGGACCGGCACCAATCACGGCTACTTTCTTACCACTGTCAGTCACTGCCGAAAGATCGGGCGACCAGCCCTGGGCAATCGCGGTGTCGGTTATATATTTCTCGACCGAACCAATAGTCACCGCGCCAAAGCCGGTGTTAAGCGTACAGGCGCCTTCACAGAGCCGATCCTGCGGGCAAACCCGGCCGCATACCTCTGGCAGGCTGTTAGTCTTATGCGACATTTCCACCGCTTCGATGAGGTTGCCCTCGGCAACCATTTTGAGCCAGTTGGGAATATAGTTATGAACCGGACACTTCCATTCACAATATGGATTGCCACATTCGATGCAACGGGCCGACTGATCTGCAGCGTCCTGTTGATTGAAATTGGTGTATATTTCGTTGAATTCCCTGACCCGTTCAGGTACAGGTTTTTTTTGGGGATCGGTGCGTTGCACCTCCAGAAACTGGAATACGTTGGCCACGAGCCAATATACTCAGGTTGAGCTGAGTCTGGATTTGATCAGTTGACTTACTATGCCCATGTCTGCTCTGCCCTGCATTTGAGGTTTAAGCATGCCCATTACCTTACCCATATCTTTAATCGAAGAAGCGCCAGTGCTATTGATTGATTGCTCAACCAGGATATTAATTTCAGCCTCTGAAAGAGCCTCGGGCAGATATTCTTTGATTGTTAGCAACTCTGACTCTTCGATGGCGATCAGATCGTCGCGTGAGGCTTTGGAAAATTGTTCGATGGATTCGCGCCGTTGTTTAGTCATTTTGTCGAGAACCGCGATGATTCGATCATTGTCCAGCTCGATTCTTTCGTCCACCTCAATTTGTTTGATGGCGGCTAACATCATGCGAATTACTAACAGTCTGCTCTTGTCGCCGCTTTTCATCGACGACTTCATGTCAGATTGCAGCCTGGTTTTGAGAGTGGCGTCAGACACTGGTTATCACTGATCTGGTTCTCAGTACAAACGTCTTCGGGTGCCGAAATCTTTAGAAATGCGTTTGAAATTGCGTTTGACCGCTGCTGCTGATTTGCGCTTGCGTACCGATGTTGGTTTTTCATAATGCTGACGACGACGGGTCTCGGTGAGAACGCCGGCTTTTTCACAGGACCTTTTGAATCGACGTAGTGCGAAATCAAATGGTTCGTTGTCCTTTACTTTGACTGATGGCATATTAAAACTAGTCCAGTTTGGTGGATTTCGGGCGCAGGTATCTGCTGCGCTGCTTTTCAAGCCGGCCAATTATAAGGAGGCAATACAAAATATCAATTGCCAATCACAATTAAATTGGTAATTACGAGGTGCAAATGAGGGTTTTAGGCATAGAAAGTTCCTGTGATGAAACTGGTATCGCCCTGATTGATACCAGTACGGGACATCTGTGGCAGCGACTTTATTCTCAAATTGAACAACATCGTGAATATGGCGGGGTTGTACCTGAGCTGGCCTCACGCGATCACGTGGTCAAAGCGGCACCGTTAATACGCGAGGTGATAGATGAATTTGGATGTTTCGATGACATTGACGGTATTGCCTATACGCGCGGGCCGGGCTTAATGGGTGCATTAATGGTTGGGGCCAGCCTGGCGCGGGGGCTGGCCTGGTCGCTGGAAAAACCAGTACTCGGAATACATCATATGGAAGGTCACCTGCTGGCGCCTATGCTCGGTTCAGACAAGCCTGATTTTCCGTTCGTCGCCTTACTGGTCTCGGGTGGTCATACGATGCTGGTTGATGCAAGAGCGGTTGGCAGCTATCGTATCCTC
>JBGUEB010000168.1:0-7867 GCA_041821565.1 Gammaproteobacteria bacterium
AGCTTCTTCTAGATTATCACTAAATCTCTTAATAGTTAAGTGTATATATTCATCTTCGACTAAATCTGTTAGTCCATCTGAGCATAGTAGATAAATATCATTTTTTAGAACAATATCCTCCTGGATGTCAACATTTACCTGTGGACCTATACCTAAAGCACGTGTTACCAGGTTCTTGTTTTTTGAATTTTTGGCTTCCTCTGGCGTGTAGAAACCCCGATCAATCAGTTCCTGTAACAGGGAGTGATCTTTGGTAATTTGTTCTAATTTATCCGATCGTAAACGGTAGCAGCGAGAGTCACCTACATGGCCTAATGATAAGGTATTGTTGTAGCATAGTAACACTACGATAGTTGTACCCATGCCAAAGTGGTCTGGATTGCGATCCGCTGCTTGAAAAATCAGATCATTCGCAGATTCGATTGCTTCCTGAATGCACAGTGATTCGAGTGAAAATCCAGTTTCAGGGTCTATTCGGCCACGTTTGAGCTTCGGTAATTGTTGCTGCAATCTATCCAGAACTGTATCTACCGACATGCTGCTGGCAATTTCGCCGCCCCGATGCCCACCCATTCCATCGGCGAGCACTATCAACCCAAGAGCACTATCGAAACCGATGGTGTCTTCGTTTTTCTTACGAACCATGCCAGTATCGGTTAGTGCGCAGATGGAAATTTTATTTTGAAGATTCACGCTTTAAATCAGTTTGGTTCGCTAAAAATAGCTTTCAGGTCGGTAGCCATTTCGCTTCCGGTTTTGGTTTTGCTCGAATCGGTTATCTTAACCGAATCCGAGCCGGGATCGTACATGATATTTGCAGGTATTGTATCGTGATGCACAACATTCTGTTGATGTGCATAAGCCACCCCTTCCGCAGAACGCCATACTATACTAATTACAGCCTTTATATCGAGCAGATTGTCGGCTCTTCCGTAACGGGTCAGGTTGTACATTGCCTCCATCACCGTTTCATCCAGCGGGCACTATCGAGCTGACCCTGACCCTGGATTGCTATACCCAACATGCGGTTGCTTTCCGATGACTCGTCATCTGACTTTGTCCTGCCGCGTTCTGTAACGAGAAATCGTTTGCTCGTAATTAGCGGGTAACCTGTCGCCAGTAAAACGGCGGGAGTCATCAATGGAATCCAGATGGTACTACTAGTCATCAGGATATAATGAGCAACCACCAGCGTCATTAATAACGCCAGAGTTAGGACGAACCCAACGCCGGCTTTTAAGTGTGGCATGATCAGCATGAAATAGAGTCCCGCCAGGAACAGTGCACAGATTTGGATCCAGCGTCCCCACTTAGGCTGAATGAAGAAGTCTTCGTTCAGAATGCTTGATACCGTGTGAGCCAAAACCAGGACCGGAGGCATCGCTGAGTTTACCGGAGTGACAAGTGAGGTACCAACACCGCTGGCAGTTGCGCCGATTAAGACAATCTTGTCCTTATATTTTTCTATCGGAATTTTGTCGGTAATAACGTCAAAATAAGAATCAATCTGGTAGGCTGGAAAACCATCTGTATCGGCATAGTAAAAAGTATTCATCTGTAAAAATGAATCGGTCTCGATAGTCAGGGAACCAAGTTGGACGCTTTCTGCAAGATTAATCTGAATGTCGTTGTTGTCCAGATTTAGACTTTTTGCGGCGATCTGTAAAGAAATCGACGGATAAAATCGGTCATAGTGTTTTAACACCAGAGCTTCATTGCGAATTCCACCATCTATATCCTGAAAAAAATTAAGGTGCCCGATTGCGGATGCAAATTGCCCGATCTCTGGAATAGGGGGTGTCGCTCGATTAGTGGGAATCGGAAAAAGTCCCTGGCTTTTGGCAGATACCCGATCGCGAATATTTGGTAGCGCATTTTTTAAAACGTAGGACCCTAATTCCTTGTCGGGAGGTTCGTGTACCTTTCCCGGTGTAAAGGTCATGGCTAGCACTACATTTTTTGCATAGTCCATGCTTGCAGCCAGTTTTGCATCGGTATTAAGGGCTTGCTCGGCTTCAATGAGTTGTACTTTCAGTGTTTCGATGTCCTGGCTTAGACGGGAACTCATATTCGATTGCAGATAAAATTCGAGAATTTTGGCAACAGCTTCATTGTCTGCCTCTAAATTGAGCGTCATGCTGAGTTCGTCAATGTCGGCGGGTATATCGTTAAAGCTGGCGTTCGAGTAAAAATCAATCAAGTCACGAATATAAATTGTACCGCGATCGATTTGTGGTTCTGAGAAAAATAAGGTCTGGCCAATGACTTTGGCACCGCCGTCACTGAGTTTCTTAATCAAATTCGCGTGTAGGTCGCGCGGCCAGGGCCATCGGCCAATATTGGCGACACTCGCATCGTCAATGGCAATAATTGCGATTCGTTCGGAGGCGGCCTTGCTGGTAGACCTGACCCCCCAGTCATAGGCTGAACGCTCGAGGCTTTGAAAGCTGGCTGATCCCGAGAATACTACGACCAGAATCGTAATAATAAGCCCGGCGAACCAGTCGCTATTCCAAAAACGGGTTTTCATACCGTCTCCAACATCTATTATTTATTTTAGGATACGTTGCCAGGCGTATGTTTATGTCAGAACCTACCACAACAAAACCGGGTTGATTTCGCAGCTAACTAAACCAATGGCTGAAGGCCATTACTGCTGGCACACGCTCTCGCTGGTTAAAGCTCAGATGCTGAAGCTTCCTGTAGCGATTTTATGCCCAGCTGTTATTGCCTGACGCTTCATAACCATCTACATATTATTTGGCTAATTCCCTTTAACTATAGTATATAACATCTTGAAAACTTTATTAATATGGTGCCAAATTGTGACTAATTTATTATTATTGCGGTGACCCGGAGCTATGAGTTGGTAAATACTTTCCCGTCATCACAAAACAGGAAATAGTTGCCTATTGAATTGGTAAGCAGTAAGACATTAGAATACCAGTTGACCAGCCTTGTAAGATATCGGAATTATTAGAGTTGATGACGGAATTACTTGACAGAATTGATCGCCTGAATGAAATCGGAATTGCTTTGTCGGTAGAAAACGATACGCCGAAATTACTTGAATTAATCATGATGGGGGCTAAATCACTAACCCACGCCGACGGTGGAAGCCTGTATTTTTTCAAAGATGAAATGCTCACCTTCGAAATTATTTCGAATGACTCGTTAAACATACAAATGGGTGGTACATCGGCAAACGAAATAACCTTCCCACCCATTCCACTGATTAAAGACGGTGGAGAGAATCATAGTAATGTCGTCTCGCATTGCGTGCTGACCGGAAATACGATCAATATCGAGGATGCCTATGGCGAGGAAGGCTTCGACTTTACCGGTATTCGAAACTTCGACAGCAAGACCAACTATAGAACACGGTCAATACTGACTTTTCCGTTGAAAGATCACGAAAAGGATATTATTGGTGTGCTGCAACTAATTAACGCCAGGGATATCGACAGTGGTGAGACCATCATCTTTAGTCCGATTGCTCAGCAGTTGGCCGAATCACTGGCTTCACAAGCCGCGGTGGCACTGACCCAGCGTCGATTGATTTCAGAAATGGAGGAGTTATTCGAATCATTTATTAAAATGATTGCGAGTGCAATTGACGATAAATCACCTTACACCGGTGGTCATTGTCGACGTATCCCGGTACTGACGATGATGCTCGCCGAAGCTGCACACAAGGAGGACAGGGGACCATTGAAAGATTTCCATATTACCGATAAAGATCGTTATGAACTTGAAACTGCAGCCTGGCTACACGATTGTGGCAAGGTAGTTACGCCCGAGTATGTAATGGACAAGGCGACCAAGCTCGAGACAGTTTACGATCGAATTGAAACCATAGAAACAAGGATTGAAGTATTGCTGCGCGATGCTGAAATTGCTTATCTGCGGGCCAGACTGGAGTGTGGTGAATCGGAAGCCGTTCTGAAGCGGCTGTCGCTAGATTATGAAAAACGCTGCCAGCAGTTTCGATATGCGCTAAAAATTTTACATAAAGCCAATATCGGTGGTGAATCTATGTCGGATGAAGATATTGTTCAGATCACCGAATTAGCTGAATATAGCTGGACCAGCCTCGAGGGTAAGCCAAAACCGCTGTTAAACGCGGACGAGCTTAAAAACCTGAGTGTCAAAAGAGGCACCCTGAATGATGATGAGCGCGAAATTGTTAATAATCATATAGTCGCGACTATCAAGATACTTGAATCTTTGCCCTTTCCAAAGAAACTCAAAAATGTTCCGGAATATGCCGGGGGACACCACGAGAAAATGGATGGTACGGGATACCCGAGAGGCTTACACCGGCACCAAATGTCGGTACCGGCGAGAATTATGGCCATTGCCGATATATTTGAAGCTTTAACCGCGAGAGACAGGCCATATAAAAAAGGCAAAAATTTGTCGGAATGTATGAAGATTATGGGTTCTATGAAGATGGATAATCACATCGATCCGGATATATTCGATGTATTTGTAAAAAATAAAATCTACCTGGATTATGCCGAAAAGTTTCTGCATCCGAGGCAGATAGACGAAATCGATGAGACCGCTATTCCAGGCTACCTCAGTTAGTCTTTACTGCAGGACAGGTCGGGTCGGGATATGGACAGGAAGGAGAATCAGGGCTCCAGATCTTCGGCTGCAGCCTGATCGACGCCGGCAGTTAGAACGTAGCTGTCAATGTCGGTTTCATTCAGCAGAAAAGAAGCTGCCGAGCTTCTGCGTCCTGTATCACAGTAAATCACGTATTTCTTTGTTTTATCGAGTGAGTTCGCTTTCATTCGAAGAAAGATTAAGGGGATATTGACGCTACCCTTTATATGTTTTGATTTGTGCTCAGCGGGTAATCGGACATCGAGCCATACCCCTCCATCGGCAACCAGCGCTTTTGCCTGTTCGTAATCAACCCAGTTCAATAGTGGTTCATTTAACAGAGAATTGAAATCCTCTTTGTTCAGGCGCATTAACAAACCATCGGAAAGCATGGTAACCGTGGCATTGCGCTTACTATCGGATATCAGGGCTTCTTCACCAAAGCTGTCACCTACCGAAAGCGTAGCGAGCTTGACGCCTTTAGGATTGGCCGGGGTGGCGCGAGTTACCAGGCAACGGCCTTCTTTAATGATATAGAAATAGTCGCCATCCTGGTCCTGTTCTATGACTTTGTCACCGGGTCTATAATTGACCGATTCAATGCGCATAAACATGGCTTGAATATTGGCTGGCGGGATACGATGGAATGCTCTGGTCTGTAAAATTCTTGCCATCCAGTCGGTTTCCTCGTCATCGCCATCCAGTGCCTCGACCGAATAGCTTCCGGTCTGATCCCAGGTCAGCATAATGTCTAGCATATCGCTGTTAATCTTGGTTATTACGACCGGGGTCTTGGCTCTTGCGGAAATCAGGCGGGGAAAGCTGTGCGCCAGGGGTTCCATTCCATCCGGGCTGCCTGCTTTAACAACCTTGGCAACAGATTTATCCTGAACCAGTTCGATTTCGCCTTCCAGGAGATAAATATGGCACTTGTCGAAATCGCCTTTTTTAAAGATGTAGTGCCCTGGCTTGATCTCTGTGAGCTTTATTTTTGACAGCAGGCTTTGAACGTTTTCAGGGTTCAATGAATTGATCGGCGAAAGGGCCTTTATCTTGTTAGGATCAATTTCTAGAGACATATCTTGTTTCTGTATTCCATCGCGATTTGCAAACAAATTATGCGTATTTTGGCTGTTGAAACGGGATAAAGCAACTAGTACTAGTTCAAAGCGAAGTTTGTCGGCATGAGAGTATAAATAGCGTTTTTAACTAAGCTATCCATTTACCTGAACAGGCCCGCCTGGTAGCGTACCTGGCCGGCGGCCACGGATATGAAAGGTTAATTATTATCCCTGTGGCTGGGAGCCATGTCGGCAATAGCTGTAGTTGAGCAGGCTGCAAGGTCAGGGGCTTAGAGGATCTATGCTTTATCCTGACTGTCGCGTAACATCGACGTACAGTTTTAATTTCTGTCCTGGCTGAAGGTATTTTCCCAGGGTATTCCAACGTTTTATATCCGACACGCGGATGTTGAATCGATCAGCTATGCGGGAAAGCGAGTCTCCTTTTCTAACGGTATACCTCAATGCATGCAGATTAGTCCTCGCGTTTGTGTCTGTAAAGCTTACGCGTTGTATCGATGGCGTCTTGTCTGTCCACACGACCAGCTTTTGACCAACACTGAGTGTATCGATCGGCGCGACTCCGTTCCATTTTGCCAGTGCAGACGTGGTCACGCTGTAATCGCGGGAGATGCTCCACAGGCTTTGCCCGCTACGGACTATATGTTCATGCCTGGTACCTGATCTCTGCTTATTTTGAATACTACTAATCCGAGAAGCCTGACTCAGTTTGTAACTATTCAACGACCTGGTTGCGGTTGGAACCATCAGGTATTTGCCTGCCCGAATCTGGGTTCCTCTGATTTTATTGACCTTCACAATTAATCGCGTAGTTGTCCGGTAGTTGCGTGATATCTCGCTCAGGGTTTCACCGGGTTTGATTTTATGGCGCACCCAGTTGATGCGCTTTTCAGCGGGTACCTTTTGCAGTGCCAGTTCGAACTGCGCGCTTTTATGTTTTGGCAAAATCAAGCGGTGCGGTCCTTCGGGTGCCGTCGCCCAACGGTTAAAGGCTGGATTGAGTTGATATAATTCATTGATTGTTATTCCGGCAAGCTCAGCGGCGAGGGCGAGGTCTATCTGTCCTTTTAGTTCGACGATAGTGTACGACGGCTCATTACTGATTGGATGAAATTCGAATCCATACTTATCGGGATTGCCGAACAATTCTTTCAGAGCTAACAGCTTTGGCACATAGTCTTTGGTTTCCTGGCGAATCCTGGTGAGATGCCAGAAATCAGTTGGCCGGCCTTTTTTCTTATTGTAACGGACCGCGGATCGAATTTTCCCGGGGCCCGCATTATAAGATGCTAGTGCCAGTTCCCAGTCGCCATTAAACTGTTGGGAAAGACTACTCAGGTACTTGATCGCAGCCAGGGTGGATTCAATGATGTCACGGCGCCCGTCGTACCACCAGTTTTGCTTTAGCCCAAGAAAGCGTCCAGTTGAGGGAATGATTTGCCACATCCCGGAAGCCCTGCCATGCGAGTAAGCGAAAGTCTGATATGCGCTTTCTACAATGGGTAACAATGCCAGTTCGGTAGGGAGATTATTTTTTTCCAGTTCATCCAGAACGAAGGGTAATATGATTTCAGCCCGCTTCATCACCCGGTCGAGGTAGCCACGATGATTGAGGTACCATTTTAACTGAGCCTCAACGCGCTTATTGTCTACCGGTTCCATCATCATGCCTTGTTGAAGTCGATACCAGGCATCGGATTGTTTTTCTAGTGCGGCAATAGCTTCTTGCTGGAGTAATTCGAAGGATGCGCTTGATTGAGACATTTTAAAGGCAGGATCAGGGCCTGACGATTCTGCGATAGCGTCATCCTGAGGTTCGAACACCACGTCCGCCATGCTATTTTCTGCGGCCATGGTTAACTGGCTATCAAAGTCGATAAACTCCAGGGTATCCTGATAAAGGGTAATTTTAATATAGGTATCATCTGATTTTTGTGGGACCAGCGAGTCTACTGATAGAATCGCAATTTCCTCAGCCGCCTCGTTCGCAACCTGCGAATCAGGGCTGGTGCTGAGCAAAGGCTGTAATGTGTTACAGGCGCCCAGCAGGGCAGACAAGAATAATGAGGCAAAAACTATGCTCAGGTGTCGAAAATTGATTAAGCTGTTTAAAATCATTTTTATCCAAACATTAATAGCGTTAAAATTCTGTGCATTGTACAGTTCAAAAAGCA
>JBGUEB010000169.1:0-7792 GCA_041821565.1 Gammaproteobacteria bacterium
ATCGCGAGACCATCCAGGCCATCAGTGAGGTTCACAGCATTACTACTGCCAACGATGACAAAGTAAGTCAGCACCACGTACATCCAGCCGAGATCGATTAATATGTTTTTGATGAATGGAACAATAAGCTGGGTTTCAATCGGAAACTGGGCAGTGTTAAACAAGACCATTGCTGCGCTCAAACCTATTGCGGACTGCCAGAAATACTTGGCTCGTGCAGACATGCCTTTCGAATTTCCGTAGACAATTTTCTTATAATCATCAACCCATCCTATCGCGCCAAAGCCCACGGTTACAAACAAAACCACCCACACAAAACGAGAGGACAAATCGCTCCATAAAATAGTACTAACAACAATAGCAACCAGTATCAATGCACCACCCATGGTCGGCGTGCCCGCCTTGCTGAAATGACTTTCGGGTCCGTCATCGCGCACACTCTGACCGATGTTATAACTGCTGAGATAACGAATCATACGGGGTCCGACGATCAATGAGATGGACAGGGCGGTGAGCACCCCCAGTATGCTGCGCAGGGTCAAATACTGAAATACATTGAAGCCACTATGGAACTGCGAAAAATACTGGGAAAGCTCATACAGCATGATTTACATCTCCCCGACCAGCATGTGTTATCAAATAGTCGACCAGCTTATTCATACCTGCACTGCGGGAACCTTTTACCAGCAGGTTGACGCCCTGATGTATCTGCCCGAGGATGCTAGCGGCCATATCATCGATTTGACCATAACAATAACCATCGCTACCAAACTCGTCGCTGGCGAGACAACTCATCACCCCTACACCAAACAGTTTTTTTACACCGTGGCTTTTAGCCATCTGCGCTGCTTTTTTATGCAATAATTCAGTATCGCTGCCAAGTTCTGCCATATCACCAAGCGCTAACCAGGCTTCGCCCGGTAACGAACACAACACCTTGATACCCGCTTCCAGAGAAGCCGGGTTGGCGTTATAGCTGTCATCGATCAGGAGACTGTGTTTAGGACCCTGTATGGTTTGCAAGCGGCCCTTAACACCTGCAAATTCCGCCAGATTTTGTACAGCGGGTTCGAACTCGACACCAGCAAGTATCGCAATCGATATTGCAGCCAGCGCGTTACGAGCATTGTGTTCACCGAAGACGCCAAGGTGGACAGAACTGTTTAACCCGCTATATCTGACATCGAGCATCAAACCGAATTTATTCTGGCGCCAGTCGGCACGCACATCAGCATCATTATTCAGCGCACAACTGAGCTGGTTTTCGGCAAGGCATATCGAGCGCCAATAGAGACTGGAAGCTTCATCAAGATTAAAAAGCGCTCGATGGCGTGGTTTGCAATAGGCGTAGAGTTCACCCTTCGCCTCGATAACACCCTGCACCGACCCAAACCCGGCCAGATGCGACGCAGCCACATTATTGATGTAGACAATGTCGGGGTCTGCTATTTCAGCGAGATGGGCGATTTCGCCTTTATGATTTGCACCAAGTTCGACAATGGCATAGCGATCGTCCGGGCATAACTCGAGCAGTGTTAGAGGCACACCAATGTCATTATTGAAATTTCCTTTAGTGGCATGCGCTTTCGCTTCCTTGAGCAATATCTGAAACAACATATCCTTGACCGTTGTCTTACCATTACTTCCAGTTAAGGCAATCACCGTCGCGGTACAGCTATGCCGCCAAAAATTTGCCAGGCTTGCCAGCGCCTGCCGGCAATCCTTAACTCTTATTTGAGCAATATCGCAATCGACTTCAGTTTCAACCAGAGCGGCTACAGCACCATTTTGATAAGCGCTACTAACATATTTGTGGCCATCAAAATTATCACCCTGAATGGCTACGAATAGACGGCCCTTGCAGTCCTTGCGACTATCTATCGTCACTCCATGAAATTGCTGCTGCAAAGACTCGCAATTGCTCTCACCAAACAGAGCCAGAACCTGATCAAGGTTCATGCTAATCATGATGACGCCAGGAAACGTTGTACAACATGACGATCGCTAAACGGAAAGCGCTGATGACCCACTATCTGTTCCAGCTCATGTCCCTTACCGGCGATGACAACCAGGTCATCAGCAGCGGCTTCGGTCAGGGCATACTCAATCGCGGCCTGCCGATTATGGACCACGCAGGCCTTGTCGGGTTCGCGCAAACCTTCGATGATTTCGGCGACTATATTCTCGGCGGGCTCAGTACGCGGATTGTCATCGGTGATAATAATTCGGTCTGCCAGTTCTTCGGCTGCCCGGCCCATGCCCTTGCGTTTACCCTGGTCGCGGTCGCCACCACAGCCAAAAACGCACCAGAGCTTCCCTCGGGTATGCTCCCGACTAGTTGTCAAACAGGCTCGCAGGGCTTGTTCGGTATGAGCAAAATCAATCACCGCGGTTGCGGCATTTGCACTCCCGCTAAATTTTTCCATGCGTCCGGGGATGGGTTGTAATCTATGGACGGCCCGCTGAATCTGGGCATGCTCAAGCCCTAACGCGATTAGAGTCGAAATACAGGCCAGCGTATTGTCGATATTGAATTGGCCCATTAGTGCCGTAGAGGCCCGAATTTCTCCAAGTGGCGTTGCTACCTGCATATCCAGTCCACGAACGGTAACTTCACTATGCAGTAGATAAACTTCAGCGCTGGCGTCTTTGTCGCTTGCTAACCTGGAATAACGAATCATGCCCTCGGCTTCAAACTCTTCAGACAGGCTAAGGCCCAGTTCATCGTCAGCATTCAGCACTCTCGCGGTCAAATCAAAATCACGAAATAATCGTGCCTTGGCCGCCGCATACTGTGCCATATCCTGGTGGTAATCGAGGTGATCACGACCGAGATTGGTGAGAACCGCGATATCAAAATGACAGCCACTTACCCGATACTGCTCGAGTGCATGTGATGATACTTCCATAACAACGTACTCACAGCCCTGGCACTGAAATTCATGCAAATAAGTCTGCAAAGTAACAGTATCTGGCGTGGTATGAGTAGTCGGTTGTAGCTCATTGCCGATACCATAGCCCAGTGTACCTATACTGGCCGTGGACTTACCGAGCTGTTCCAGGGCCTGGGTAAGCAAATGGGTAACACTGGTTTTACCATCGGTACCTGTAACCCCAATTATTTTCAGCGACTTCCCGGGCTCCCCATAAAATCGACTGACTATTTCACCGTTGACACGGTCCAGCCCTTCAATTCCTATCCAGTGGGTGCTTACCTGTTTGCTGAGCAGCGGAACTCGCCGCTGGCAGTATTCATCCCCGGCATCGTATAAAATGGCGACTGCCCCCGATTTGACCGCATCGATAGCGAAATCGATAGCATGCGAATTAATACCCGCGAGCGCAATAAACAAGGTATTCTCGAGCACCGCTCGACTGTTACTTGCGATATTTAATATATCAATATCCGGCACCGCATCCCTGGTATCAAAACCCTGCAATAAAGCTGTCAGCGAGCGGCCGACATTTTGTGTTTTACTCATCATCATGCCTCCGGATCCACGCTGTTGAATTGCACCAGGGCGGGCAGGTCATCCGGGGCTATATCCAGTATTCTCAGAGCATTACTCATCACTTCCTGAAACACCGGTGCAGCAACCTGCCCACCGTAGTAACCATTTTGTGTGGGTTCATCAATCACTACCGCCATCACCAGGCGGGGATTACTGGCCGGGGCCATGCCTGCGAAAATTGCCATATAGTCATCCTCCTGATAGCCACCATCGACACTCTTTTTTACGGTGCCGGTTTTTCCGGCTATTCGATAACCATCGACAGCAGCTCGTGTTGCGGTACCCTGCGGCCCAACGACCTGCTCCAGCATTTGCAATACCATTTTCGCAGTACTTGCTTTCATCACGGTGCGGGATATTTCATTATCAGGGGAATCCTCAGGATTTACCTTGATCAGGCTAAGATCGAGTTGCCTGCCGCGGTTTGCAATCACGGAGTAGGCCCTGGCTAACTGGGTGATCGATACCGATAAACCGTAGCCAAAAGCCATCGTCGCATGATCGAGAGGTTGCCAGGTCGAATAGTGGCTGAAATAACCCGAGGACTCGGCAGGAAACGAAATTCCAGGGGCCTGGCCAAACCCGAAGTCGCTAAAGGATCGCCACATCTCTTCACCCTGCAGGGTCTGTGCAATTCGAGAAGCACCGACATTACTCGATTTGCGTAAAATACCGGCAAGATCGAGCACTCCATAGTTCCTCACGTCCTTAACCGGATAGCCGCTTACCATAAACCATCCCGGTGTCGTATCAATATGGCTGGTCTGGTCGTACAAACCCCGGTCAATTGCAGCTGCGAGCGTGAAAGGCTTAATCGTCGATCCGGGTTCGAAAACATCAGTTAAGGCTCGATTACGACGCTGTGCTGGTCTCTTGTTCTTGTTTTGATTCGGGTTATACGACGGCTGATTGACCATCGCCAGAATTTCCCCCGTTTTTGCGTCTAGCACCACTGCGCTGGCAGATTTTGCAGCGTGATACTTCATCGCCCTGGCCAGACTGCGATAGGCAATGTATTGCAAGCGCATATCTATGCTTGATGTCAGGTCATTACCCGACTGCGCGCGCTTCACCTGGGCTATATTTTCTATAACCGCACCTCGTCGATTGCGGATAACACGCCGCTTGCCGGGTTGCGCTTTAAGCCAGCCCTCGTACATCAATTCGAGGCCCTCCTGCCCCTGATCATCAACATTCGTAAAACCCACCAGGTGGGATACGACCTCACCCGCTGGATAGTATCGATGATACTCACGCTGCAGATAGACACCGTCGGCAATAGCCGCCACCTGGCCTGCCAGTTCAGGCTCAAGTTGTCGCTTGAGGTAGACAAACTCCTTGCTTGCCTTTTGTTTAAGCAAAGCCACGGTGTTCCGATAATTAAGCCCCAGTTTGTCGGTAACCTGTTTCAGTGCCGGCAGGTTTTGAAGTATTTCCGAGGGATTGACCCAGACCGAATCTACCGGTGTACTAATCGCCAACGGCGTGCCAAAACGATCGAATATCGTGCCCCGATAGGCTGGCGTTTCGATAGTCCGAATTTGTCGCTGTTCACCCTGACTGAACAGGAAATCTTTTTCCACAATCTGTAAATAAAGCGCTCGCGCAATCAGACTACCCAGTAAAAACAACAGGATGAACAACACAAAATAATGTCGTCCTCGATAAAATACGGCCTCGTCGTTACTGTTACTCATGCGCTGTTATCCCGCTCACGGCAATTGCACCAATTGCACCTTTTCAGGTATGCGCATTTTCAGGGTTTTACGTGCCCTCGATTCAACATTGCTGTGAGTCGCCAGGGTACTATTTTGCAGCTGCAGTCGACCCCACTCGATTACTTCATGGTCTTGCAGCTTTTGCGTATTTCGCAGTTCGGCGAACAGCACGCGACTTTCGTGTTTGACATAAATCACGGTCATCGCGCTGCTGAGAACCATGGTTAAAAGCAGGGCTAACAGGTAAACGCGGGGCATCAGGCTGTGCGCTCAGCGACGCGCAAAACCGCGCTTCTGGCTCGCGGGTTAAGTGATAGCTCTTGCGCCCCGGCCCGGATCGCCTTGCCAATTAGGCGCAGACGAATACCCGACATCAGCTCTTCATCACGCACGGGTAAACCGCGTGGCAATTTGGGCTTACTGCTATGGAGCCTGAAAAACCGCTTAACCAGCCTGTCTTCAAGAGAGTGAAAACTGATCACCAGTAAACGTCCGCCAATTTTCAAAACATCGAATATGGAATCAAGCAAACGTCCGATGTAGGTCAATTCCTGGTTGATATATATCCGGATCGCCTGAAAGCTGCGTGTTGCCGGATGTTTTTTATTCTTCGGCCGAGGCACACAGCTACTAATCAGGTCCGATAGTGTTTTGGTGTCCTCTATCTTCTGTAGTTGCCGGGCTTCAACGATTTTACGGGCGATGCGGCGCGCAAACCGTTCTTCGCCCAGTTCCCAGAGTACGGTTGATATCTCTTTTTCGCTGGCATGGGCCAACCAGTCGGCTGCGGACTCACCCTGCAACGGATTCATACGCATATCCAGGGGTCCATTTTTTTGAAAACTAAAACCTCGAGTCGCATCATCTAGCTGGGGCGAGGAAACGCCCAGGTCGAGCAACACGGCATCGACACCGTGCGTCATACCCAGCTCGATCAATTTTTGCGCCAAATGAGCAAAGTCATCGTGATATATAGTAACCCTTCCATCATCGCCCATGGATAACCTGGCCGCATCTATGGCCTGCGGATCTTTATCCATTACAATCAGGCGCCCCTTCGCTCCCAGTCGTTTCAGGATCGATTGTGCATGTCCGCCACGCCCATAGGTTCCGTCGACATAAACACCATCGGGCTGAATGTTTAGATACTGCATTACCTCGCCATGCATCACCGGTGCGTGACTTAAGGCCTCGACACTCACAGAGTTAGCTCGGCAAGTGCTTCAGGCATTTCCGCATCGGTATTATCACCCAGCCATTCATCCATGCGCTGGGTCCATAGCACTTCATCCCAGAGTTCAAATTTCTTTCCCTGACCAATCAGCACGACTTTTCTACCTAACTGCGCATAGTCACGCAGCGGATTGGACAAGAGCATACGTCCATTGGTATCGACTTCGACGTCGGTTGCATGGCCGATCAATAAACGCTGAATACGACGTGTAGTTGGATTAAAACTGGGTAAGGCTTCAATTTTCTCTTCGATTAATTCCCACTCATTGAGCGGATAGATCAGCAGGCAGGGTTGATCGGTATCAATTGTCACTACCAACTGGCTATTTGATATTTCAACCAGCCGCTCACGATAACGCGCAGGCAGAACAATCCTGCCTTTGGCGTCTAACGACAAATTGGAAACTCCCCGAAATTTGAACACGCTTAACCCTTTATATGCCACTTTATGACACTTTTACCCACACAGATACACAATATGGCTTATTTTTGCCACAAGTCAAGTATATTGGGGTCTTAAACCCAGGGTTTTTTCCTAATAACGTCAATAACTTAGGGTAAAAAATTCACATAAAATCAACATTTTTATATAAAACGGCTAGTTAGGCCATCTAGTTAAAGTGAAGTATGAGGTTATGTTGTATTTTTGGTACTTTTAGTTCGATATTCCAGCCCATACTCGAGGATTACCGAAAACAAAATAATGACCCGGAAAACTGAAATATTCAGTTTTCGCGGGCATTTATTGGGTTTAGACTGGTGCGGATAAATTAACCTGCGTACGACATATATTGTCGCCGGGTTAATAAATAACAAGAAAAAAATAAGTCAGCCTGTAAGCCGGGTTCTGTCTAGGATAATCATTCATCTGGACTGAAAGTCACCTTTCAGCCTCAAGCGACCAACCCGAAAACGGCGCGGACCACGCCAGTGTTTTCCTATTTGGTCTTGCTCCGAGTGGGGTTTACCATGCCACTTCTGTTACCAGAAGCGCGGTGTGCTCTTACCACACCCTTTCACCCTTACCAGCCGAAACTGGCGGTCTACTCTCTGTTGCACTTGCCGTAGGCTCACGCCTCCCAGACGTTATCTGGCACTCTGTCCTTTGGAGCCCGGACTTTCCTCCAGCCTGGCATCAAAAGAGATGCAGACCAGCGATTATCCGGCTGACTTGGGGGTAATAATAACCTAAACAAATAAATTTAGTCGATTGATTTATACACGGGATCAAACCATGTAGCTCATAAAAAACCAGGGAGCCTCTGATTAATTCTGGGTGAATCGGGTTGTGATTCAAAATGCCGGAACGCCGGACCGTTCAGTTCAAGG
>JBGUEB010000170.1:0-7722 GCA_041821565.1 Gammaproteobacteria bacterium
TATTTTTACAATGGATTGCGGCTCGGGGGCCGCAATGACGGGGCCTATGTTAATTGTGTTAATTGGGGGCGCAGCACATTTTTTAGTTTTGAATGCGCTGAATTTGAGAGAACTTATATTCCTATGGAAAGCTAGAATGGTTCGATATAATTCTTTCAACTGAAATTTTAGGCGAGTGTTATGTTAAGTAAAAAGTTATGTTTGATATTTATGTGTCTCGGCACCCTGGGTCTTACGGCCTGCGCGACAGTTACAGAACAGGCGTTACTTGAAGGCGGGGCAACTCGTTTGAATGGGGAGCAAGCGAAGGCACATCTTTCCGGTAAGACTGAGAGATGGCCATGGCATGAAACCTACTATGGCGCGGATGGTAAGGCGCAGGCATTATGGGAAAAATTCAAATTTTGGGGTACCTGGGAAGTGTCCGCTGATGGTAAGGTTTGTATCATTGCGAAAAAAGAATGGAACAATGTATGCCACTCCTACGTGAATGACTACGGTGCAATTACGAGGATAGATGCAGGATTGAGTTCCGGTGTTAAAGAAACCGTGGAAGGTAAAAAACTATCCAGGTGATTATCATCAAATTATGCCCTCAATGGCGGGTTTCTGAGCTTCCAGCGCACTGAGAAGATAGGTCATCAATGATTTGAATGTCCGACGTGAAGCTTATCGACGTCAGTTTGATTGAGTTAAACGGATAGGCCCTTTGAAATCATCCTGGTGGCGCGCAGCACAGCAGGTCATAGGCGTGGCGTTTGCTCAATATGCCCGCGTGGGCGAAAACATCGAGGGTGACTTCGTAGGCCTGGGGCGTTATCTCGGCATGGGGTGTCCAGCAGCCTAGCTTCTGGTATGAGGCGATGCAGGCAGTTAGTGCATCTAGTTCAATATCAGGAAAAAATGGTTTTTCTGCGATGGCAATCTGATCGGGTGATGCTTGATTCAGCCAGGCACGCGTATTTCGGTAAGCGCGCATGAATGCACGGGACATATCGGATTGCAGCCATTGCGGTGACGCGGCAAGAGTAGAGAATGCGCAGGGGCCAATCTGGGGTCCAACCGAAGTCATGATATGCGCCAGGCCTTCGGCTTCGAGTTGCTGGGGAAAAGGGCCTTGCTGCTGAACATACTGACCCTGACCCGAACGGAATGCCGCGTCGATATCTGCCGGGCCACCCGGGGTTATCGGTATGATTTTGTCATAGTCGATGCCCGCTTTGTGGCAAGCGTAGCGGAACATGTAGTTCGGTTGCCCACCGCCAAACATGACGATCTCGCTGCCTTCCAGTTTATTCCAGTTAAAATTGTCGTCGGCATCACGTCCACTGATAAAAAAACCGTCCATTTCGTTGACCTGGGCAAAGTTGATCGCGCCGGGTTGGCGGCCATTTTCGAGGTCATTAATGCCCTGTATCAGGGCGGTCTGAATAACCTGCGCGCTGCCATCGACAATCGCCTCGACCGCGGACTTTCCCGGGGGTGACACAGACCAGTCAAAATCCAGGCCCTCGTCTTTGAGAAAACCGCCGGCCATGGTCGCGATCAAGGGAGAATAAAAGGCTGAGAAAAGGGTAAACTGGATATTTATCTTCGGCATGTCCTGCTGCTATATGGTTATGATGAAGTGGTATTTTCGGCTTAAAGTAGGAGGATGGCAAATTTACTCATATCGAAGGTTCGATTTAGAGAAAACTCTATTGATGATATGGTGTTATCCTTTTCATCCCAACTAAATTATGCAGGAGATACCGATGAAATTGATGAGTGCTCTATTTGTTGTTAGTTTGAGTCTATTCCTTGCCGTTGGACCAGCAAAGGCAGAGGAGGATGGTTTATTTACGAGCCAGTCACTAACCCCGGAAACGGCACTGATGGCAGCGTCGGCAGCCCTGGAAAAATGCAGGGCCCAGGGTTTCCAGGTGGCCGTAGCCGTAGTCGACCGTATGGGCATCCTGCAGGCGCTGATCCGCGACCGCTATGCAGGAGCGCATACCCCGGATACCGCCAGAAGCAAGGCCTGGACGGCGGCCAGTTTTCGCGCTAATACTTCTGAAATGGTAGAAGTAACACAGGCCGGGCAACCTAATTCCGGGGCCCGGCAGGTCCCTGGTGTGCTGGTCCTCAGTGGTGGTATGATTATCGAGGCGGCTGGTTCCCTGGTCGGAGCGATAGGCGTTTCGGGTGCCCCCGCTGGTGGAATGGATGATTCCTGCGCTGCCGCGGGAATTGAGGCGATAGAGGACCTAATCGGTTTCTAGCCGATCGATGTACCTTTTCCTGATTGGCGCCGTCCTGCTGTCGGCGATTATCGGCCTGTTCTGGATGATGGACCGGTTGGAAAGCCCGCTGCTCGCCCGCATCGCCTATTCTGGACTGGTTGCCCGCCTGGCGGTACTTGGCGCTGTGTTTGCGGTGCTGGGGCTTTTGCTGATGCTGGCTGAGTTCGCCGAAGGTTGATCGGCGTGATGCTGGTCTCCCCTGAAGTAACGCGCTAGTATGTTCTGGACTCGATAAGCTTCAGAGATCATCCGCAGATGAACGATCGACTTCCGCGTAAGCTCACCGCCATCCTGTACGCGGATGTGGCTGGATATAGCCGTTTGACAGGTGAGGACGAGGACAGGACCCATCGAACCCTCAGCGAATACCTCGACCTGATCTCCAGCGGTATACAATCCCAGGGCGGGGAGGTGATGCATTATGCAGGAGATGCGATACTTGCCAGGTTCGGCGCCGCGGTGGATGCGCTTTCCTGCGCTGTCGCAATTCAGAATGAAATCAACACACTCAATCAGGATGTGGATGACGACAGGAAACTGCAGTTCCGCATTGGCGTGAATCTTGGCGATGTCATAGAGGACCGGGGTGACATTTACGGTGACGGTGTGAACGTGGCCGCCCGCCTCGAGAGCCTGGCCGAGCCCGGCGGCATTTGTATATCCGAGTCAATGCGCCTGGCCCTGGGCAGCAAGCTTCCACTCGAGTTCGAATGCATGGGTGAACAGGAGGTTAAGAATATAGCTGAACCTGTGATGGCTTATCGAGCGGCGAACCAGGATAGTAGAATCCCTGCAGCAGCACGGCACAACCCAATACCCGCCAAAATATTGGAGAAACCGTCCGTCGCGGTCTTGCCCTTCGTCAACATGAGCGATGATGCGGAGCAGGAGTATTTTAGCGATGGGATTACCGAGGATATTATTACCGGGCTAAGCCGGTTCCGGGAAATATGTGTCATCGCGCGCGGCTCTTCCTTCGCCTTTAAAGATCGGTCGGCGGATGTTACCGAAGCGGCAAAGGAGTTAGGCGCACAGTATGTGCTCGAGGGCAGTGTGCGAAAGAGCGCGAACCGGGTGCGAATTACGGCCCAGCTTATCGATGGTACAAGCGGAAATCATCTTTGGGCCGAGAACTATGACCGTGTGCTTGAGGACGTTTTTGCGGTTCAGGACGATGTCGCGCAGACAATCATCTCAACCCTGGTGGGGCGGCTCGAAGAAGAGAGTCGGGAGCGAGCCTCGAGAAAAAGCGCTAGCAACCTGTCGGCTTATGACTACTTTCTTCGCGGAAAGCACTGTTGGCCCGACTGGAGGGGTTCGAAGGATATGAAGCTTCAGGCGCGAAAAATGTTCGAAAAGGCAATGGAACTCGACCCTGAATATGCAGCCGCGTATATCGGCCTGGCCGAATCATACATGGCAGAGTTCTGGTCATCCTGGACCACGGATCGAGACGCTGCAGGCGTACGCGCTTTTGAATATGCGCGCAAGGCGGTGGAACTGGATAAACGTGACAGTCATGCCCACCTCATTCTCGCCTCAGTTTACCTATATGTGAAATCGAACTATGAACTCGCCGAAGCACAGATTCAAAGAGCACTCGAATTGAATCCGAACGATTACTGGAACTACTGCCTCAAATCCAAGGTCTCGATGTGTACCGGGGATTTTGAAGACAGCATTTTTTGTGGAAACGAGGCAATTCGCCGAAATCCTTTTTTACCGGACGATTGCCTTCATGGCATGGGATTTTCTGAATACTTCGCCCAGCGTTATGATAACGCAATCAAAACGTTTGGAAGATTGTCAGCACCCGGAGTGGAAGTTCAGGGCTGCATTGCAGCCTGCTATGCGCAGCTTGGAAGAGATGAAGATGCCAGTGCAGCGGTATCAGAGTTTCGTGACCGGGTCAGCGCAGAACCTGGCAGTCAGCGAGACTGGGATGCCGAAAGCTGGCGTGATTATTGGTCGGGTATATATAATTTCAAAGGCCCTGAGCAGCTTGAAAGCCTCCTCGAAGGTTTACGCAAGGCAGGCCTGCCGGAGTAGCTAAGATTCCCTTTATACCTGGACTTTGGCGCTGAGCGCAGCTATGCGCTTGTCTTCTGGATTCAATACGTTGTAAGTTGTAACCGGTTTTGGGATACCCTTTAAAGATAACTCGCCAACGGGTTCAATTTCGAAAATCCCCTCGGTTGCCGTAAAAACTCTTTTCGTAACCAGAATTTGTCCATGCTTGGCTTCGTCACAAAGACGAGACGCAAGGTTCGCCACGGAACCGATAGCCGCGTAATGGAAAAGCTCGGGGATGCCAATTCGGCCCATTGTTGCGTATCCGGTTCCAATCCCTATGCCAAATCCAAGGTCCACATCCCGGGCCAGCCATTTTTTTCTCAGTTTGTGCATACCGGATCGCATTGCGTTAGCCATCTCTATGGCCCGACGAATATGGTCCGGGCAGGGCAGCGGGTCGTTCAGAAAAGACATGATACCATCGCCTGCAAAATGCTCCAGGGTGGCACCATATTTGAATATAAGTGGACAGATGACGGCGTGATATTCTCTTAGTACGCGCATTTCTTCTTCCGGTTCGGATAGTGATGAAAATGTGGTAAAGCCGCGCAAATCGCAGAATATCACGGTTACCTCGCTGCGATGATCTTCCAGGATCCCGGTGTTTTCATCCGACACGATTGCATCCGCGAGCTGCGGTGGGAAAAATCGCTTGAGCTGCTCGACATGTTGTAATTCATTTACCTGGGCGGTAACCCGATTTTCCAGTTCCTTATTCCACGCTTCCAGTTGTTCTGACTGCTCAACCAGCTCGGTAATGTCGGAGTAAACCGCTACAGTACCGCCGTCTGCGGTCTTGCATTCATGGATCTGGATACAGCGGCCGTCACTTTGCTGCTGAAAGTGGCTTCCTTTCGCTTCACGATACAGCGCCAGGCGTTTCCTTACCCATTCATCGATGTTGTTTTCCGCTGCCTTGATCAGGCCGGCCCCGGCGGCCGCGCGTATCACGGTTTCAAATGGTGTCCCCGGGACCATGGTACTGGCAATACCGGGGTAAAGGTCGCAATAATGACTGTTGCATAGGACAAGCCGGTCTTCGGCGTCGTATAGGGAGAAGCCTTCGGCGATGGACTCGATGGCATCCCTCAGGCGCTGGCGGGTTTCCTGGATCTCTCGAAGGTTTGTTTCTCTAACCACGACTGCGGTATCCCGAAATACCATAAGAGCCCTGGCCATGTCATTGATTTCATCCGTTCCACCGCCAGGGATGTGAGCCTTCAGATCGCCATTGGCGATGGCAAGCATGCTATCGCTGAGGCCGGTCAGGCGAGCGATCAAATTACGCCCGACGTAGAGCCACACAATCAGTACGGAGCAGACCAGGCTCAGCATCACTACGCTTATCATAATCACGGTACTGGTGCGTTGTACCGACAATGCTTCTGTAGTTGCATTCTGGATGTCGCGATTGGCGCGGGAGGCAAGAAGATCAACTGAGTTTGTCAACTGGGTTGAAATTTCTGCATTCTGATCGAGAAGTGTCTGCATGAATTCATGGTGGCGCAATTCCATTTTTCGTGCAGCCAGTATGCTGTTCTTGCCATTGGTGTATGCCCGAAATTCTGCCAGGCGTGGGCGTAGGCGGTTTGCCAGGTCGGGCTCAATATCTGCCAGCAATTTTTCAAGCCCATCCAGAGAGCGGCGTAACGGGAATGACAGTACATCGAGATCTGCCTGGCTTTTGGCCGAGGCCGCCTTGATCAACATCTCGTTAATAGATGACACTTGCGCCTGAGCTCCCTGCAGCGGAGCCAGAGGGATGATTGATCTGGACAGATCACCAATTGTCCGGGATCTCTGGCCATCGGTTTCGCTGGATTTTTTTAGTGTCTGACGGATCTCGGCGAGCTTGGCGTCCATTACCAGAAGGCCGGGTGCCAGCAGTCGCCGGGATGATATGTCGGTGAAACGCAGGTCACGAAGTAGTTCGTTTCTGCGTTCGACGAGCACCAGGCTGTTTATGATCATGGTATCAACGGTACTGAGATTCATACTGAGCCGGTCTACCAGGTTTTCGATCAGGATGAGGGAGTCCGGGTCTACTTCCAGCCCGCTCAAGGCTTCAAGCTGAAAATGCAGATCATCGAGTTCAGTGGCTATACGCTCGGACATTTGCTCGTGCTGCCGTGTTGTGTTGGCTGACATCAGGGCTGGGGCGACGGCAACAATCCTTTCGGCCTGACGGGAAAGTTGCTGGGAGGCGACAGTTGCTGGGACCCGGTCCAGGGTAATCCGATCGAGCGCATCACCGGCTTTCAGAAACGAGTACATCGCGGCGCCGGCAGCCAGCACCGCAAATGAACTAATTCCAAAAAACGCTAAAAGCAGGCGCGCACGCACGCCCAGCCGGTTAATCATACTACCCTCATGTACTTTGCTGCGAACATCTCGCCACGCGCTTAATTAAACGCGCAAGTCAGGGTACCGGTACGTATATTCCACTTTTCCACATATACCAGATATAACCCGTTGCGGTGACGTCTCCCTTGTCGTCAAAACTGATCTCTCCCAACACCGTATCAAACTGTTCATGTCGTAGAGATTCGATAACTTTATCGAGGGCTAGAGTACCAGCTCTTTGTGTGGCCTGAGCCCAGGCCTGAACTGCCGCGTAAGTGTGCAGCGTGTAACCGGAAGGCTCGAAACCTTTATCCCGAAAGCGAGCGACCACCGAGGCCGCGGCCTGAAAGCTGCGCGGGTCCGGTCCGAAGGTTCCCAGTGTGCCTTCGCCTGCCTGCCCGGTGATCAGCCAAAACTCTTCATTGGTCAGGGCATCACCAGTAACAAATTGAGCGGTATAATCCCGGTCGCGGGCCTGACGCACCATGAGACCGGTTTCCTCTGTATATCCACCCACATAGATCACGTCGATGCCGGCCGCCTGCATTTTCTCGACAAGTTGTGAATAGTCCCTTACACCGGGTGTGAATGTCTCTTCCAGGGCTGTTGTGACTCCACGCTTATCGAGTTGTTTTAGGGTCTCAACGGCCAGGCCTTTGCCATAAGTCGATCCATCGTGAATTATGGCGATGTTTTTGTCTCCCCATACATCGCTCAGGTAATTGCCGGCGACGACACCCTGGTGATCGTCGCGACCACATACGCGGAATACGTTATCGCCACCCTCGTCGGTCAGTCCTGGATTGGTTGAAGCCGGGGAGATCATTAACACACCGGCGTCCTGGTAAACCCTGGATGCCGGAATTGATGAGTGGGAGCAGACATGTCCCGCTACAAACACAACACCATCGCTGACCAGCTTGTTCGCGACTGCCACGGCTTGTTCAGGGTCACAGGCGTCGTCGGCGATCAGCAATTTAACCTGCTCGCCGAGCACGCCGCCTCTCACGTTGATGTCCGCGAC
>JBGUEB010000171.1:0-7623 GCA_041821565.1 Gammaproteobacteria bacterium
AATTTTAACACCTTTGAACCAGTGAACGAGATTATCACCAATCAAGGTGGCTTCTACGGGATACCCGCAAAAATAGCGCGGAAACGAACCGATTATTACCTGAAGGAGCTAGGTTTATGGCGCCACCGTAAGGTACAGGCCCGAACCCTGTCGGGAGGAATGAAACGCCGCTTGATGATTGCCAGGGCATTAATTCATAAACCACGACTGATGATTCTGGACGAGCCAACCGCAGGCGTTGATATCGAGCTGCGCCGTTCGATGTGGCAGTTTATGGACGAAATTAACCAGCAGGGCACGACCATCATTCTGACCACGCACTATCTCGAAGAAGCCGAAAGAATGTGCCGCAATGTTGCGATCATAGACGATGGCCTGATCATCAAGGATACGAGCATGAAATCCTTGCTCAAGAGCCTGAACAGTGAAACCTTCGTTCTTTACATGAAAGACCTGGTCACCGAGCCCCCCCTGCTCAAAGGCTTTGGCAAAACTCAGGTGATCGACGAACACAGCATCGAAGTCGAGGTACCGGAGGCACTCACACTCAATGATTTAACCCAGCAACTGGCCGCCCAAAATTTTATTGTTAACCGCATGCGAAATAAGACCAATCGACTTGAAGAACTGTTCATCGCATTGACTGCCAAATCGGAGAAGAGCCAATGAAGTCGCCCCGCTACTGGGTTGCGTATCAAACCATCGCGCGCAAGGAAATCCTGCGATTCAGCCGAATCTGGATGCAAACCCTTATTCCACCAGTCGTCATGGTTGCACTCTACTTCATTATTTTCGGTAATCTTATCGGCCAAAGAATCGGCACTATGGATGGTATGAATTATATCGATTTCATCATGCCCGGCCTGGTGATGATGTCGATTATTACCAATTCCTATGCGAATGTCGTATCTTCCTTTTTCGGGGCAAAGCACTCTTATTACATCGAGGAAATGCTGATCGCACCTATTCCAAATGTAATCATCCTGCTGGGTTTCCTCACGGGTGGGGTAGTTCGAGGTTTAAGTGTCGGTACGGCAGTAACCCTTGTTTCCCTGTTTTTCACCGATTTTTATGTCTATAGCCCGCTAATCGTGTTTGTGGTCGCCTTTTTAACGGCACTGCTGTTCTCACTTGCCGGCCTGATCAATGCCGTATTCGCCAGGAATTACGATCATATCGCTATCATTCCAACTTTTGTTCTGACCCCCCTGACCTATCTTGGTGGAATATTTTATTCGATCAAACTATTACCCGAATTCTGGCAACAGGTATCTCTGGGTAACCCGGTACTTTACATGGTCAACAGTTTCCGGCTCGGATTCAGGGGTACCAGCGATATCGGATTAACTACCGCTCTCGGTGTCATCCTGTTCTTCGTAATCCTGCTTTTTATCATCTGTATGACCTTACTCGAACGCGGTACCGGAATTAAGCCTTAGGAGCCTCTGATTAATGGAATTCATCGACGTTGGTGCAAACCTGACCAACCGGAGTCTGATGAAGGATCTCGATGCTGTCATCACTCGTGCGGCAAACGCCGGCGTGCGCCAAATAGTGGTAACAGGCACCAGTATTGATGAAAGCAGTAAAGCGATCGAACTTTGCTATCAGTACCCGGACCAACTCGTCTGTACGGTCGGCATACATCCGCATCATGCGAGCGACTGGATGAGCGATACCCAAACCAGCTTGCAGAACTTGTCTAAAAACACCTGTGTGCGCGCAATTGGTGAAACCGGCCTTGATTTTAATCGGAATTACTCGCCACGCGATGACCAGATCGATTGCTTCCGTCGACAACTCGAGCTGGCTATATCCCTGAATAAGCCAGTGTTTACCCATCAGCGAGATGCGCATGATACATTTGTCGGAATTCTACGCGAGTACCGGGATCGGCTGTCTAAAGTCGTCGTTCACTGCTTTACCGATAGCAAGGCGGCACTACTGGACTACCTGGAGCTGGATTGCCATATCGGCATTACCGGCTGGATATGCGATGAACGCCGGGGCCTTGAGTTACAGCAACTAGTTAATCTTATCCCCGCTAATCGTTTAATGGTAGAAACCGACGCGCCCTACCTGTTACCCCGCGATTTGCCGGCTAAACCAGCAAGCCGTATAAACGAACCAGCTTACCTTCCGCACATTATTAATTCCGTTGCTCGACATCAGGGCAAAGAAGTCGATCAACTGGCAGCCGAGTGCCTGAAAACCAGTCAATTGTTTTTCGATATTTGATAGAATCTATCAAGCTTATCGGGATTTACGGGTACCCTGGTTAGCAGCCTGCAGCTCGTCTGATTTATGCAATGTTTCCCTGCAAGCATTCATTTCCCGTCTAAACTCTTTTTAGATAAAATGGAACTAGAATTTCTAAATCGTCGTTAATGATGAATGATCAAGCCAAACTAAATTTTTTCGCATCCACCGCAGAACCCTGCAGCTATCTCGAAAACAGGAAGACGGTTAGTGCGTTCGCCAATCCTCACCAGGACATGGATATGCGAACCTATAACACATTAATTCAGCATGGCTTTAGAAGGTCGGGCGGATATGTATATCGACCCCATTGCCCGAATTGCCAGGAGTGTGTTTCAGTCCGGGTTCCCCTTAAAAAACAATCATTTACAAGAAACGAACTAAGAACTATGCGGCGCAACGCGGACATCACGGTGAATCGTTCGAAGGGCAAGTTTCGTGACGAGCATTTCAACCTTTACCAGCGTTATATCACTAGCCGTCACAACGATGGCAGCATGGCAAACCCTAGCAAGGCTGATTATCACCGCTTTTTAATTTGCGACTGGGCCGATACCATGTTCATTGAATTCCGCCTGAACGGTGTATTGATTGCGGTCGCGGTTTCGGACATCACCAACTCAGGACTTTCGGCAGTCTATACTTTCTTCGACTCAAGCTATGACTCACGTAGCCTCGGGCATTTCGCGATTCTGACACAGATCGACGAAGCCAAATCGCGCGATCTCGACTATCTATACCTCGGCTACTGGATTAAGGATTGCGACAAAATGAGTTACAAGCGCCGTTATAAACCTTTAGAAGGTTTTATCAATGATCATTGGGTGGCGCTTTAGCCACCCGCGCAGTCAGATTAATCACCCCGCAGGATCCGACCAGCTCTTTCATGCATTTCGACACTATTAGCCGCCAGCACCGATCTCGTCTCGAGATCAGGTTTATTCCCCTCTAAATCGGTAAATACACCACCTGCCTCCGCAACAATTACTGACAAAGCGGCGATATCGAGGATGTTCACATCGGACTCGACGACTATCTCGAGCTTGCCGCTGGCAAGCAAATGGTAGTGATAGAAATCACCGTAGCCACGCGTACGCTCCACCTGTTGTAGTAGTTTAGATGTACCGGTCCAGGCAACCGGGTCTGCGGCCAGGCTAGCTATATTACCGGTAGATAAACTGGCTGAAGCCAGCTTATCTACATCACTGACTGCTATCGGCCGATCATTTAAAAAAGCACCTTCGTTCAGGCTTGCCCAGGCGCACTCCTCAAACATGACTCCATTTGATACGCCCAGAATTAACTCATCGCGATGCATTAAAGCGATCTGGGTGGAGAAAAACGGATACTCGCGTATGAAACTCCTGGTGCCATCAATTGGATCGATAAGCCAGGTATATTCAGAGTCAGAATTGGTTATGCCGGTCTCTTCTCCATAAAAGCCGTGACCGGGATAGGCACCCAGTATAACTTCCCTGATTTTCTCCTCGGTTTCCACATCGGCCACGGTCACAGGCGTCGCATCCTGCTTCACCGTTATCTTCAAATTGCTATTGTAATAGTGCCGAATCACGTCTTCGCCAGCACGCGCTGCTTCAAGCGCTATCGACAGGAAAGGGTTCATTTTCCCGCTACCTAACCAGCTTCAGTGTTAGCCGACTGGTGCTTCAGTCGCTGCCAGGCAAATGCCGGACCAGGATCTGTTTTGCGGCCAGCCGCGATGTCACTATGGCCACATACCGCGTCGGTCGCAATGCCGGGATACTGTGCCAGCAGGCTCGCGATTAACTTGTTCAACTGTCGGTACTGCGCATCGGTATAGTCAAGATCATCAGCGCCTTCCAGTTCAATACCGATAGAAAAATCGTTACAGTTCGGCTCACCGCACCAACTGGATTCTCCTGCATGCCAGGCACGTTCGAGGAAGGATACAAACTGGACCAGTTTGCCATCTCGCTCGATCAAACAATGGGCTGAAACTCTCATCTCGCAAATAGTGGGAAAGTACTCGTGTGCATCGGCATCGAGTTGATTGCAAAAGAATTGTTGAATATAACCGCCACCAAACTCCATGGGTGGTAAACTAATTCCATGAATCACGATTAGTTTTATTTTAGTATTGTCAGGCCTGGCATCATAATTAGGTGATTGAATCACCTCAACTGTCTGTAACCAGCCCGTATCATCAATTTTTAGTTCAGTCATACAATCGTCGAAGTAGTAGCGATTATTGAAACCTGCGTCAAAACAACACGATAAATTATCTGCCATGAACCTGCAAGACCTCAACACTCCCCAACAGACGGCAATAACCTGTATCGATAAACCCTGCCTGGTACTGGCTGGAGCCGGTAGTGGTAAAACCAGGGTTATCACTTATAAAATAGCCTGGTTGATTGAGCGCGCCGGTTACCTGCCTAACAAGATCCGCGCACTTACTTTTACGAACAAATCCGCACGCGAAATGCGCCAGCGTATTGTCGCCCTGCTCGGCAAGAAAAATGCCAGGGGACTTCATATCTCAACATTTCACAGCTTTGGCCTGGGTATACTACAACAGGAATATCATCAACTGGGTTTACGCAAGGGCTTTAGCATCATGGACTCGAGGGACGTCGAGACCTGTTTAACCGAGTTAACGCTTCGGACTGGTAACGACCCCGAATTCGTTAAACAGGCAATATATCAAATTAGTCGCTGGAAAAGCGAATTCATCAATGCCATCGAGGCAATGCAAAATGCCGATACGCCGTTGCTCGAGACCCAGGCAAGGCTCTACCAGGAGTACCAGCAATACCTGCTGGCTTGCAATTCTGTCGATTTTGATGACCTGATCATGATGCCAGTGCTGTTATTCAGGCAGGACAGTGCGTCTCTGCTCAAGTGGCAGGGGATGATCCAGTACCTACTCGTCGACGAGTACCAGGATACCAATACCAGCCAGTACGAAATCATCAAACTGGTTTGCGGTACACGCCAAAAATTTACCGTTGTCGGCGACGACGATCAGTCAATTTATGCCTGGCGCGGTGCCAGGCCTGAAAATATCAATCGTTTACGACAGGATTTTCCTGCGCTCGAAGTTATCAAGCTCGAACAAAATTATCGCTCCAGTAATCGAATCCTGCGGGCAGCGAATGCGCTCATAGCAAATAATGGGCATTTGTTCGAGAAAAACCTCTGGTCCGCTGCCGGACCCGGTGAATTCATTCGAGTTTTTCCGTGCAGGAACGCCGATGAGGAAGCGAACCAGGTAGCAGTCGATATCCTCAGCCGGCGTTTTCAGAGCAAAGCAGAATTCCAGCAATTTGCCATTTTATATCGCAGCAATTTCCAGTCCCGCGCTTACGAAAAAGCGTTACGAGACCATTCAATACCCTACCAGATTACCGGTGGTACCGCGTTTTTCGAGCGTCAGGAGATCAAGCACATCATGGCTTACCTGCGCCTGATTACCAACCCGGATGATGACCGTGCTTTACTTCGAGTTATTAATACTCCGCGGCGTGAAATTGGCGCATCTACGATTAAAACTCTGGCGAACTATGCCAGTGAGCGGCATGCCAGCCTGGACCAGGTGATGAGGGAATTCGGTCTGCAACAATCACTCGGCAAACGTGCCTGGATTCGATTACAGGGATTTGCTGATTTTATTGATGAAATGCGCATAAAGGCCAGTGCGCTAGATGCGTTAACTCTATCACGTCAGTTGATCGCCGAACTCGATTACGAAGACTGGCTACGTGAGACTTGCAGTTCGCAAAAAGCGGCCGAGAATGCGATCGAAAATGTTCAGGAATTGACGAGCTGGATAGGAAACCTGCAAAAGCAACAGGCCGATCCATCACTCGAAAACCTGGTCTCCCACCTGTCGCTAATGTCTATTCTGGAAAATGACGATGCCGAGAAAGACCAGTCGGCTGTACAGTTAATGACCCTGCACGCTGCCAAGGGTCTTGAATTTCCGCATGTCTATATTGTCGGCTTCGAAGAAGACTGTCTGCCACATCACCAGTCGCAAGATTTGGCCGGTATCGAGGAAGAGCGCCGGCTCGCTTATGTCGGTATTACGCGTGCAGAGCAAACACTTACCCTGAGCCACGCTAAAACCCGTCAACGCTTTGGTGAAATCCAGCAATGTGAAGCCAGTCGTTTCTTGCTTGAATTGCCCGAGCAGGATCTCGAGGGTGCAGAACACGTGGTCAGTAATTTAACTGCCGACGAAAAGAAACAGCAGGGATTAAGCCACTTCGCCGATTTACAGGCGATGCTCGGAATCGGTAAGCAAGATGCTACTAGTGCTGAATAATCTGGCTCAGGAATAGTTGAGTTCGTTCATTCTGTGGATTATTGAAAAATTCCAGGGGTTCATTTTCTTCAATGATTTCTCCCTCATCCATGAAAATAACCCTGTTCGCTACTTTCTTGGCAAAGCCCATTTCGTGAGTGACGCAAAGCATGGTCATGCCTTCCTCGGCGAGTTCAACCATAACGTCGAGCACTTCAGAAATCATTTCCGGGTCAAGCGCTGAAGTCGGCTCGTCGAATAACATGACTTTAGGGTTCATACACAGGCTGCGCGCTATCGCCACCCGTTGCTGTTGCCCCCCCGAAAGCTGACCCGGATATTTCAGTGCCTGTTCAGGAATCTTGACCCGATTCAAAAATTTCATCGCAACTTCTTCCGCATCGGTTTTCGACATTTTTCGCACCCAGATAGGCGCGAGTGTGCAATTTTCGAGTACGCTCAGGTGCGGGAACAAATTGAAATGCTGAAAGCACATGCCAACCTCACGCCGTGTTGCTTCAATGTGTTTTAGATCGCTGGTTAACACGACGCCATCGACGATAATATCCCCTTGCTGGTGCTCTTCAAGCCGGTTGATACAGCGTATCAGGGTCGACTTACCAGAACCGGACGGACCACAAATTACGATACGTTCCCCACGGTTAACGGTTAGATTGATATTCTTGAGTACGTGAAATTCGGCATACCATTTGTGCATCGCCTTAATTTCAATAATGACTTCATCAGAGACTTCAAATTTACTCTGCGCGTCGGTTGCGGTTTCATTCATCGGGAATCACCTTTGAAAGGAGTTGTAATTAGTGTTAATGACCGGTATGAAGCTTACGCTCGACCGATTGACTGTATTGCGACATGGAAAAACAAAATACCCAGTAAACCATCGCGCAGAAAGCATAACCTTCGATTGAATAACCCAGCCACTTGGGATCGGTCGAAGCAGCCTGGACTATACCCAGGAAATCAAACAGGCCGATGATCAATACCAGCGTGGTATCCTTGAACAGACCGATAAAGTTGCCCACAATTCCCGGAATTACATGCTTTAACGCCTGCGG
>JBGUEB010000172.1:0-7461 GCA_041821565.1 Gammaproteobacteria bacterium
GACTTCCAATCGACGCCACCTGATGCCGGAAATGATGAAAGACAATCTCGATAGCACAATGGTCGATGGCCAGCTACACCCGAGCGAAACCATCGAAGAAAAAGTATCATTATCGGACCGGTTTGGGCTGTGGCTGTCTTTTCATCCGTTTACCCAGGATCAATATCTCGCCGTTGTCGAACAAACGCTGCAATCCCGAAATCAGAAGATGGATGAGGACACGCGTATCGAGGCGATTCGATTCGCGACTTCTCGCGGCTCACGCAGTGGTCGCATCGCCTTTCAGTTTGCCGCTTACTGGGCGAGCCTGCAGGATTAATCGGTGACGCCGAAGACTGGATAAATAACGAACCGACCTGGAATCTCAGCTAAGCATTAAAATCTAAAGGGGAAATTCATTATGCAACACTACCAGATGTATATAGACGGAGAATGGTGTGACGCCGCGGATGGCATGACCCTGGATTCGATCAACCCCGCCACCGGGGAAGTCTGGGCCACCGCCGCGGTCGCCGGCGAAGTCGAAGTGAATCGAGCGGTTGCAGCCGCCGACCGTGCCCTCAAACAGGGGCCATGGGCAGAAATGAATGCCACCCAGCGCGGAAAAATGCTGCGCAAGCTTGGGGATTTAATCGGTGAAAACGCGCAACTGCTCGGTGATATCGAAACCACGGATAGTGGCAAACTGGCAAAGGAAACACGCGCACAAACAGGCTATGTGTCTGATTTCTATTATTATTACGCGGGTCTCGCCGACAAGATTCAGGGCGCCACATTGCCAATCGACAAACCCAATATGCACGTTTTCACTAAACGCGTACCGATTGGTGTAGTCGCCGCTGTGGTACCCTGGAATGCACAAATGTTTTTGACAGCGACTAAGCTCGGGCCCGCGCTGGCGGCAGGTTGTACCGTGGTACTAAAGGCCTCGGAACAGGCGCCGGCGCCGATGTTCGAGTTTGCCAAATTAGTAGACCAGGCCGGATTTCCACCCGGTGTGGTCAATGTTATTACCGGCTTCGGTGAGCCTTGTGGTCGTTTGCTGACCAGCCATCCTGATATTGCCCGAATTGCCTTTACCGGTGGCCCCGAAACCGCAAAACACATCGTTCGCAATTCCGCCGAAAACTTTGCCGTTATCTCGCTCGAACTTGGCGGCAAATCACCCATTGTTGTGTTTGAAGACGCCGATATAGAAAGTGCAATCAATGGGGTTATCGCCGGCAATTTTGGTGCTACCGGACAAAGTTGTGTCGCCGGATCAAGGGTCTTCATACAGTCTAGCATTCGCGAGAATTTCCTCGAACAACTGGTCGAACGCGCCAGACAAATCCGCATAGGTGACCCGCTGGGTGAAGATACCCAGGTCGGACCACTGGCAACCAAAGCCCAACTCGATCATATTTCCGAATCAATCGAGGATGCCGTCAGGGAAGGAGCGAAGCTTTTATATGGTGGCAAACAACCCGAGGGTTTTGGAAATGGCTGGTACTTCACTCCTACCATTCTGGATTGCCCTAATCAACAGGTGCGTAGCGTACGTGAAGAAATGTTCGGTCCGGTGCTTTCGGCACTGAGCTTTGATACCGAGGAAGAAGCCATCGCACTCGCCAACGATTCTCGATTTGGCCTGGGTGCAGGCATATTCACCAATAACATCGCGCGTGCGTTGCGCGTATCTGACGCGATTCATTCTGGTATCATCTGGGTCAATACTTACCGGGTTGTTTCGCCGATTGCCCCATTTGGCGGGTTCAAACAAAGTGGTCCCGGACGCGAGAGTGGTATTGATGCGATGAATGACTACACGCGCACAAAAACCGTATGGATTAATACTTCATCAGAACCAATGGCTAATCCTTTTGTGATGCGTTAGGTTTAACAACATAGTAATAATTTAGTTTAAGTAGCACATGTAACTAATTGTAATTATTATATATATCTATTCGGTAAATAAGCTTCTACGGGCAAAGCCTGGGTTTCCCCTGTGACATAATTGGCAACGATCTGACCTGTGATCGGTCCCATGGTGAATCCCATGTGCGCATGCGCGAAAGCCAGCCACAGGTTCTTATGCCGCGGTGCGGGTCCAATGATTGGTAAAGAGTCGGGCGTACTTGGTCGGCGCCCCATCCACGGCTTTTCAAGCAAAATTCGCTCAACTGGAAATGCTTCCCGCACGCGAGGAATGATTTTTTCTATTTGCCGGGGTGTTGCAACTGTATCCCGATGAATCAGGTTAGAGCCGGATGTCACGCGCAAGCCCATATCCATCGGGATCATTACATAACTACTGTCTACATCAAATATTGGGCGAGAGAGGCTTTTTCCCTGTTGTGCGGAGAATACCGTGTGGTAACCCCGTTCAATCGCTATCGGGTTGCTATATCCGAGCTGTTTTATCAGCTCAGGTGTCCAGGCTCCCAGGCAGACTACCAGGCGCCCAACCAGTTCTGAGTCATCGTCGGTATGCAGTCGCCATTGATCTTTTTCATGCGACAATGAAGTCACTTCTGCCTGTTTCAGCTCACCACCCAACTGCTGAAAATATTTTGCATAACATTTACATAGTGATTCTGGGTTTCTAATCGAGATACTATCCTTGATCAAAACTGCCTTGATAAAAATATCCGCGATATCGGGTTCGAGACCGCTAATCCCCTGCCCTTCCAAAACTGAATAATTGAGCCCGCATATATCGAACAAATCACGTTCTAGTTTATCCCTGTGATAAGTGTCTAAATTTCGATATAGCTTTAAACCTCCGTTTGCATTCACCAGATGCTCCGCCTGGCTTGCTCTAATCAGGTTTAAATGAGCAGCAACAGATGGCACTGTCAGGGCATTAATCAAACGGCCATCATCCAGGTAGTTTTTACGATTACACCTCACCAGGAACCTGACAAGCCAGGGTAAAAGTCTGGGTAAATGCGGATAATGCATGAGAAAATCGGTATCAAGATTGGCTGCGAGTCTCGCTAATCGCGGCAACAGTGCAGGCGAAGCCAAAGGTGCGATCGAGCTCAGGCTTAGAATTCCTGCATTTCCGGAAGAAGTCTCCTCGCCGGGACCTCGTCGATCAATCAACTGAACCTGTAAGCCGCGGCGCTGAAGTTCTATGGCGCAGCATATACCGACCATGCCTGCACCGAGGACGGTGATTTTATTTTTACCCAATATCTGGACTCCTTAATTTTGCACGAATGGCATTGTCATAAAATTACCGCCACAGCTCAAGAGTAAAAATTAGGCCTATATATTGCTTCTCAATTTAGCCCCGGTGAATTACATTCCACTTTTCGTTCTTGTACTCTCATAAACTAGTGTCAATATATGCCCGATTCGATCTCTATTAAGCAATCCCCGGTTTCGCTTTCTTATTTCAGCGGCGTGCTACTGGTGCTGCTGGCCGGTGTTTTCTGGTCTACCATGGGGCTCGGTATCCGGCTGATTGAATATGCCAACGTCTGGCAGATTTTGCTTTATCGGTCGATTTCCCTGGCAATTTTTTTATTCATACTGATTAGTTGGCGTTCGGGCTTACGACCTTTCACGACTATCCGGCGGGTCGGCAGCGCGGGGGTTATCGGCGGTTTCGGCCTGGTTTTTGCGTTTGCCGGCGGCATTTTCGCGATTCAAACCACGACAGTGGCAAACGCCATGTTTTTATTCGCCTCGGCACCTTTTTTTGCGGCTATTCTCGGCTGGATAATTCTACGAGAGTCGGTGCGTCGATCGACCTGGATTGCAACGGGGGTGGCGATAATTGGTATCGGTATCATGGTAATCGATGGTATATCCGCCGGTCACATCATTGGAAATTCAGCCGCACTGCTCTCCGCACTCGGATTTGCGGTTTTCACCATTGCACTGCGCTGGGGAAGACTGGAAGACATGCTGCCGGCAATTTTTTTGGCTGGCGTTTTTGCCATCATGGTTTCATTAATAGTCTGTTTTAGCAGGGGATACACTCTCAGCCTGTCCGCAAATGACGCCGGCATCGCAGTTGCGTTGGGAGTTTTTCAGGTTGGTATGGGTCTAGCCGTTTATACCATTGGATCGAAAGTAGTTCCCGCGGCAGAACTCGCCCTGTTATCGATGACCGAAGTGTTACTGGGGCCGTTCTGGGTATGGCTATTCCTGGGTGAATTATCCAGCGCATATACCCTGACTGGAGGCCTGATTCTGCTCCTGGCTATTGCCGGCAACGCACTAACCGGTTTAAGACGAAAACCGGTTCCGGTAATATAGTAATAAATATACTCGCAGTCTGTCGGACTTTTTAAAAAGACCGCTGGATTGATCTGGGTCAAGAGTAGCAAAGTCGATTTAAGTGACACTGGTATTAATGTTAAATGGAGAATTATTATGTCAATCAAAGATATTCTTGTGTATGTCGATAACGATGAAAACTGCGACAAACGATTAGATACGGCGACCAGCCTCTGCAATGTTTTCGATGCACACCTGTCAGGGGTATACATTAAACAGCGGATTAGTATTCCCGCTTATGCAGGGGTATATATGCCGGTCGAAGTCTATGAAACAAACGACAAGGAAACCACTAAATTACTTGATGAGGCAAAAGCCCGCTTCACCGACAAAACGAGTGTTGCTGTCATTAACAGCGATTTTCGTGACTACGATGGCGACGTTAGCTATCAATTGGGTCTTGCGAGTCGGTATGCGGATTTACTGGTTGTGCCACAACGCCTGCCCGATAAATTTGACCTCAACCCATATTATCAGTTGCCCGATATACTGCTAGGCGCTTCCTGCCCGGTATTATTACTACCCGATACTATAGTTGTCAGCCTGCCACCGCAGCGTGTGGTGCTGGCATGGGACGGGGGGCGCGAGTCCGCCAGGGCATTTAAAGCGGCATTACCGATTCTCGGTGACGTCAAGAAAATCGATGTACTGGCAGTTTCACCGGAAGAAGGTGCGGAAACTGCAATTGCACAACACGTCAATCGTCACGGATTCGAGGTTGATGTGCACGAGGTAGACGGTGGTCACTTTGACGTTGGCGGAATATTACTTGAACAGGCGAAGGCTCTCGATAGCCAGATGATAGTGATGGGGGCCTACGGTCATTCACGCATTCGTGAATTAATGCTCGGTGGTACTACCCGGCACGTACTGGAACATACGAGCCTGCCTGTACTGTTTTCGCATTAGTAGACAGGGGGGCTCATTCGTCCAGGCCAAACACGGCGTATAGTGGACGATGATCGGACAGTCGCAGCCAGGGAGCGCCGGATAACACCTCGGCATCGAGTAGTTGCAGATTTCGGTAATAGATCCTGTCCATCGCAAAAATAGGAAGCCGCGCTGGAAAGGTTTTGGCCGGGTGCCCGAACATATTGCTATAGGCTTCCTCGAATTGGAGGTCACCGGTTAGCTGCCGGTGCAAGTCTCCCGTCCAGTCATTGAAATCACCGGCAATAATCACGGGTTGATCGGCTGGCACCTGCTGCGATAGCAGGGTCAGCACCTGTTGCAATTGTTTCCTGCGTTCGGCGGCGAACAGACCAAAATGAACACAGACGAGGTATACACCCCGGTCTATCTTGCCGAACAATATTCCGCGCTGGGAAAACCACCATTGACTGACATCGATATTGTCCCAGTCGAGGAACGGGTTTTTGCTCAATATGGCATTGCCATGATGGCCTTTTTGATAAATCGCGTTACGGCCGTAAGCATGATGAGGCCAGACTTCATCTGCGAGGTATTCGAACTGCGGGTATGAATTCGCCGTTTTATCCTGCGTATTATCGCTTGCTATTGAATTTAAGCGCTCACCAACCACCTCCTGTAAAAATACCAGGTCGGCATCGATGGTGCGAATTGCATGGCGAAGGTTCTGCAGAATTGGGCGGATATTGACCGCACAAAATCCCTTGTGAATATTGTAGGAGCAAACACGTAATTCATTATCATTGTTGGACATATTATAATTTCACAGCCAGTACCGAATAATTCTTAACATCCATCCAAACAGCATGAAACGGCCCCAGATGGTGACGTTATCCAGCGATAATTGTAACGAGTTCTGCATATCCCGCTCCAGTAAATATTTAATCCGGTTAATCGATGCGGGCATCGATAAAACCACATCGAGTTCGAGATCGTGGTGAAAACTGCGATGATTTAAATTCGTGCTTCCAATCAGGCAGAGTTGATCGACTAACATAGCCTTGGCGTGGAGAATGCCTGCCTGGTACTGATATATCGATACACCTATTTTCAATAAATCTGCATAGTAGGTAGAGCTTAACACCGGGAACAGCGCTATATCCGATCGACCTGCGACAATTAGCCTAACGTCCACGTTTCTCGCTTTCGCCGCTTTTATGGCCCTGATGACAGCACCCGAAGGGGAAAAATACGCACTACAAATCCAGACTCTTTGTTTCGCGTTACGAATTTTTACCACTAACAGCCGGTTACTCAGTCGGCGCAATCGAAGCGAGTAATTACTTCGAAAAAAACGCGACACCCTGCGAGAGATGTTCTGGTTCTTTCGACCAAACCAGACGCTGTCAAAAGTTTCGATTAAGCCGACCACAGCATCACCAGTCAGGCGTACCCCGTAATCACGCCAGGGGATAATTTCATTCAGGTGATCCTGACAGATATTAAAGCTGCCGCACCAGGCAATAGATCTATCAATAACGCAAAATTTTCGATGGTCCCGGCGATTCATCGCGGCGATAAAATAATAGAGCTTCTCCAAGCCAGCACCGGATGTAAGCGACCATCGATAATTACCCCAGTACCATGGTAATGGATGATAAATTCGAACCTCGCTCCCTGCCCCGGACAATCGCCTGGCTATCGTTTCCGCATCAATAGCTGAACCGACACCATCGACCAGCAATCGTACCTTAACCCCCCGCTGCGATGCATTCAACAAAGCACTTGTAAACCGCAAACCAATCTCGTCGAGGGAAAATATATAAACCGCCAGTTCAATACTGGATTCAGCACGGTCTATGTCACTCAACAACTCATCAAAGTACGACTTCGCGGAATTGTAAATAGCTTCCGAACCCCAACCACATTCAATACCGACTGCCAGGGGCTTTGCATGATCAATCTTTTGTGCTGCCTTATTGAAAGATAAATCCATCGATTATCCAGCAGAAACCGGTAAACCCGCTTTTATCGATACAATTGTCAATGTCATCCAACAGACTCCCGCTCATCAATCAGTTTTTCGAATCGACGGTAGAACAATCGCAACCAAATAGGTGTAAATAAGGTCGTATAAGCAATAACTATAACCACTGATGCATAGATTTCGTTGTTGAACAATCCCGATGTCCGACCAACTTCTGCAAAAACCAGCCCCACTTCCCCGCGCGGAACCATGGACATTCCAATTACTATTTTACGAGCTAATCTTTCTCTAATAAACAATGCGCCACCTATTTTGGATACTATCGCCAACAC
>JBGUEB010000173.1:0-7449 GCA_041821565.1 Gammaproteobacteria bacterium
CTCGGTCGATACGCCGGTGTTTAGCACGTAGAATTTGCCCACGCCAAATGCTGCCAGGCTAAGGCAGGTATCGATTAATAAATCTCGAGTGGTTTCCGCGCGCAGGCTAATTGAACCCGGATAATCGGTGAAGGCCGGATAAAACGAGGCATTAATCAAGGGTGCTACAACCACTGGTAATCGTTGTAAAATTTCACCGGCAAGCCAGTTTGCAATCAACGCATCGTTGTTAAGCGGCAGATGCTGGCCGTGCTCTTTTGCTGCGGCACCGAGCGGAATGACGACAATGGTTTCAGCGTTTAACAGGCTATCAGCTTCGAGCCAGTTCAACTTTTCTAACCAGCAGCCCTGTTTAATGGTGTTTTGGTCGTTACTCATAAATGCCATAATAACCGCTTATGGCAAAAATAATCGACAGTTCTCATCCTGTAGCCAACGAGCAATACTCTGCCTGGAACCCGGGTATCGAGTCAGAAGTCCCGGCCGAATACCGGTTGCTGGAAACAATTTACGATTCTAAAAATGTGAGCTCCAATATCGATGCGATCGGTCAGCTTGCAAAGGAGACCGGGCTTAGTCCTGAAGAACTGGTTGTGTTCAGACCGGAGCGGCTGGCCCTGCATGAGCTTATTGTAAGGGTTACCGCAGATATCGTTGTACTCGAAGGCGAACACGAGGAAGATCTTGGAATCCATTTTCGCTGTATTACCAACAGGATTATGGGCACTTACCTGCTGCCGAACCTGCCCGAGTTTGATCTCACATTCCAGAACCTGTACCAACAGGCGCACAGCATGGTGGAGCGGGAATTATCACAATCGCTGTTTGTAACGGTGCAAAACCAGGAGAAATCGAAGCCGTCGATTCTTGCGCGACTTTTTGCACCCCCAAAGAAACAACCCCGGAACCTGGAAAGCACCCAGGAGCGGCAGTTACGTGTTATCTCGTCCTTCAAGGATCGGGGTCTGAGTACTAATGATTCATTTGAAGCGGCGGTCTACCGGAGTTTATATCGAGTACTGGGGTCGATCGTTAGCACCCGCGGCTATCTTGGTAAAGATAAGGAAATGCTGGTTGAACTAATTACAACACATATCTGTAGCCGCTTTGGCAGTCGACTAATCGGCAAGCAGGTAGACGCATGGGTTAAACAGGCAGTAATAGATGAGGGCTATAGCCTTATTCCAGATGCCCAAAATCCAATCCTGATCAGTCTCAAGGGCAGTTCTGCCGCGGGTAAGAGTTCACTGCGGCCGATGCTGCGACAGATGATGCACGAGCTAGGTATCGAAGAAGACGGCTATGGAACCATCAGCCCGGATATCTGGCGCCGCCTGTTACTCGACTATGACTCGCTCGGTGAAGCGTACAAGTACGCCGGGCGTCTCACCAGTTACGAGGTAATCATCATCGATGCCAAGCTAGATCACTATATCCGCGCCAAGGCCCAACACCGCAAATCGACTCCACACCTGGTAGTTGACCGTTTTCGCTTTGACAGTTTCGCGAGCGAAAAAATAACCCGAATCCTGCACAATACTTATGCCAGTTATGTCGATACCATGTACATGTATTTCGTCGTCACGCCACCCGAGGATACGGTCGAACGCGGGTGGGAACGCGGTCAGATCCGGGGTCGATATAAATCAGTAGAAGATTTCCTCGGTCACTGTATTGAAGCTTATGCGGGGATGCCAAAACTATTGTTCAAATGGATTGCCAATAACAGGCCCAGGTTTATTTTTGAATTCCTCGATAACAGTGTTACCCATGGACATTATCCAACCATGATCGCCCGGGGCACGCAGGCACATATGGATATTTTTGACCCAATCGCCTTTATTAATATCGAGCGTTACCAGAAAATTAACGTCATGGCCCGCACTGCCGACGCGGTTTATCCTGAGCCACAGGTTCTCGAGGTTGCAAAAAACATCGGCTTTTTACAACAATGCATCCGCAAAATAGAGAATGTTCGATTTCTCGATCTGGAATCAGGACTGGTTTATGTAACCGTCATCAGTGGCAAATTTCGGGTGACCGATGTGGGGCTATTTGCAGGCAGGCTATTAGACCCGGACCTGTCGTCAATATTTTTTCAACTCGCGCCCGAGATATGCAACATCAACGATTCCCAGGCTAGTTATTAACCCGAATCTTGAAGAATTGGAGATTACTATGAGTAAAAAAATTAAAGGTAGTTGCCTGTGTAATACCGTTACCTACCAGTTTTCTGGACCCGAATTTGTATTCCAGTACTGCCATTGTTCACGTTGCCGAAAATTTACCGGTAGTGCGCACGCCGCCAACATTATTGTCGAACCAAATCAATTCGAATGGTTGAGCGGAGAAGACATGGTCGGTCGTTACGAACTTCCCGATGTAAAACATTTTGCTACCTGCTTTTGCACGCGTTGCGGTTCTTCACTTCCCTGGCTAGCCAAGAGCGGAGGTGCCGTCGTAATTCCCGCCGGCACCCTCGACGAAGACCCCGGCATTAAACCGATTCACAATATATTCTGGCATGACCGCGCACCCTGGCGCGAAAATGTCGATGACCTGATTCATTACGACGAGTTGCCTACCAGGTAGCTACCTTTTATGCTCCCTGGCCTTGCCCCGGAACTAAATGGTTCGAGATCGATCGGATAGTTATCCCCGTATGGATAATTAACACGATGGATAAGATCAAATGGGCTTTGTTTCTGACGCTATTCCCCTTCCTGCTGATGCAGACTGCCGCGGCTTCTACAGGCCAAAACCCGCTGTTAGTCGATAACGACTTATACGTTTCCTATAACGGAGTCCACAAGTTTAACCAGTCTACCCTTGAACAGCAGTGGTCAAGCTTGCAGGGGATTCAAACTTTCGAACCGGTGATGGGTGAACGCCTGCTTTATGTCGGCAGCCCCCAGGGACTGTATGCACTCGACCCGGATAATGGTGAAATCGCCTGGCGCATCGAGAAAACTCGGACTATTTTTAGCCCGGTCGTTAGCGATAATTTATATGCAGGCAGTCTGCACGGGGCACTCTATTCGATTGATCCAGCCAAGGGTATTATCAACTGGCGTCAACAATTTGATGGCTGGATATATTCACCGGCAGTTCTGCGCGACCAGGGCCTGTTATGGACCGGTGGGCAGGCACACCAGGCATTTGCGGTAGCGATTGATGACGGTCGCCAATTGCATACCGTGGCCATCGCTCAGGAATCAATATTCAGCCCACAGAATATTGGTCGGCAGCAGGTTGCTTTCAACCTGTTTAATGGTAGTACCGCAATCATTAACTCGAAAACTGCCAGCATTGATGGATATCTAGAGGGCGCCACCCAACCTAAAAACCTGGATTTCGACGAAAAACTAATCTATCGGTCGGGCCGTGATGGAGGCTTAACAGCGTTTGACCGCAGTAGCTACCAGCAAGAATGGAACAAATCCCTGGTGACACAGGAACTCACCATGCATCCAGGCAACGAAGGTTATCTACTGATGAGTGATCTGGATAAAACACTAATCCTGTTTAATCGACAAAAAGGTATCGAGATATGGCGTGACCAGTTAAACGGCACCTGGTTTTCACCGATCCAGGTCGACGAAAAATCTATTATTTATTTTCAACCATCAATTTTGCAACCAAATCAAATTTCCGCAGTCAAAATTGATGCTCAACCACCAAACCTATTAGGGGAATATAAATGAAAAAAATGAAAATGATATGCATGGCGGCGCTAATTATGGCTGTCGGAACAGCAAACGCAGCCGCACCTTTTGGAGGAGATGAAGACGTTAAGTATGCCAAGAATCTTTGGACATCAATGGTAAACGAGTCCTATGCCGGCAAAGATGCGATAAAGTCACGACCTTATACGGGTCAGCACCCGCATGGAGCAATTCTCGATACTATCGAAGGACCGATCAACATTGATGGAAGGCTTTACAATATTATTATCAAACGCAATTATGGTGGTCCAGGTGTTAGCAGGGATACGGTCGCCAATGATCCTGCAAAGTATCTGAAAGCCGTCACGGTTATGCTCAAACGACCAGGTTACGATCCTGAAACCAATGACTGGTTCTGGGTGAAGTACAAGGCCGACGGCAGTATCGATACCAATCCAGCCGGAATGAAGCTAGCTGGCAAGGTCGCAAAAGGTAAGCCCAAAGGATGTATTGCCTGTCATACGGCTGCTCCGGGCGGCGACATGATGTTCCTTCACGACTAGATTTAACAACATCATCAGTATTAAAAGCCAGGCTTTGCCTGGCTTTTTTTATGGGCAATTGTAATCTCGCGCCGCGATATTTTTGCCCCTCAAGCTTCCGCTCCTGCTAACGCCCCTTGCCCTTTTATGCCCTCGGGTACTCCCCGCTGGGGCGGTGCGACGTCTCGCGAGGGGTATTATTGAATTTGCCCATCCCCGCTCGTACCGCCGAACAACGGCGCTTAAAACAAATCCTGTTGCTGGCTTGTCACCGCTTCCATCGAACTGCCAATCGCGTTCAGGATGGTATCGACGATCGGGGTCAATTGCTTTTCTATGTAGTGATCGTAGTCGAGTTTCGATTGCTGACATTCCAGTGTCTCGGCGCCCGACAGGGTGACTACATACTCAATCCAGCTTTTATTCCGATAACGCGAAGGCTGCCCAGTCTGCTTAAATACAGCCTCGGCCTTGATCGCTGCCTGTGCGTGCGGTGGTATATTCTTCAGATATTCTGAAAGCTTTTTACGCAACCGTTTTCGATAAACCAGTTGATCGTCAAATTTGCCGGCGCGCAGTTCCGATACTGTTTGTAAAATGTAATTTTCATATTCCTCACCGTCAAACACCAGTTGGTACAGGGTCTGCTGGAAGTTTCGAGCGAGTTCGGTCCAGTCAGTGCGAACTGTTTCCAGTCCCTTGTAGTGGATTGTCCGGTTACCCTGCCCATCATCAATCAGGCCAGCATAGCGCTTTTTACTACCCTGATCCGAGCCTCGCACAGTGGGCATGAAAAACTGGTTGAAATGGGTTTCAAATTCCATTTCAAGGTAGGATTGAATGCCATAGTCTTGTTGTAACTGATCCTGCCAGTACTGATTAATCATTCCAACGAGGCTATCACCAATGGCCTGGGCCGCCGCGTTGTCACAGGCCTGTTGCAGGGAAACAAACACCGAGTCGGTATCGCCATAGATCACCTCGTAACCTTCTGCCTCGATCAATTTTACCGTTTGTAAAATAATTTCATGGCTGCGTTTGGTGATTGAACTGGTTAAACGCGAATCGTGAATCCGGCATCCCGGGGTGCCCAGTACGCCGTAAAATGAATTCATGATGATTTTGATCGCCTGCGAGAGTGCGGCATTCCTATCCTGCTTGGCCTGGTCCCGTGCCTGCCACAGGCGTTCGATAATACCTGGCAGAATGTTTTCTTCTTTGCTAAAGCTCGCACCGTCAAAGCCGGCAACAATATCTTTTGCTGGCTCCTTTTTTGCCGCGATACGCGCATAGGGATCAACCTTGAAGGTACGAATAATGCTCGGGTACAGGCTTTTATAGTCGAGCACCAGCACACTGTTATGCAGGCCGGGTTGCGAATCCATGACATAGCCACCGGGTGCGCTCAATTCACCCTGGTAATCGCCAATATTAGGGGCGATAAAGCCTTTACGATGCAGGCGCGGCAGGTAAAGATTGTCGAAGGCAGCCACCGATCCACCCATTTTATCCATTTCCAGACCCGTTAGCCTTGCACGCTCGATGGAGAAATTAATCAGGTCTGTTTTATTAAAAATATCCCAGACAAGCTGGCAGTCTTCCAGGTTATAGGCAGCGAGTCTCGGTTTATCTTCGTGGAACTGCCGGCGAATCTCTTTCGGTTTGTATAGTGGATCAAGCCTGCTCTCATCGTGAATCAATTTTCCCCGTCCTAACAACTGCTGGCCGACAGATTCGAGCGCAAAACTGGCAAAGGAATAGGTTGCAGACTTCAGGGTATCGATGCCATCGAGCACCACACGACCGGGAATCGTAATGAAATAGTGCTCGCTATCGGTCTGTGCTTTACGCCAGACTGGTACCGAGTTGGCCCGGCCAATGGCAAGCGGAATGTTCAAAGCCTGTGCTTTTTTCTGTAATAGGCGAAAATCAAAATTAACCACATTCCAGCCAATGAAAATATCAGGGTCAATTTTGTCCACCCATTCAATCCAGCGCCTGAGCAGTAAGCTTTCATCGTTAACAAACTCGATGCATTCGGTATCACTTCCTTTGCCGATGATCAGAGTCTTGCTCGTCGATTGGGTAACGAAGGCGATTGAAAACAGGGCATCGGTCGCGTAGTCCGACTCGATATCGATAGACATCACGATAAATTCCGGGATATGGTTTCCCGGCTGCAATCGCACATCATTAACCGTTTGATGTGAATACTCGGCACCGACATCCATCGAAGCGGTAATAAATCGCTCGTTCAAAAATCGATCTGTGGGTCTGATATCAGATTCATAACAGGGTAATTGATGCTGAGCGAATAAATCTCTCGCCCGGTATAATTGTTGCTGGGAATCGAAGTAGACCCCACTTACCGTGTCAAATTTGAAAGTCTGCAGTACCAGCGACTTGATCGAGACACCATTCCAGTCGTTAATCAACGCTTCAGCGCGGGAGACGTCCGTCTGACGAATAAAGAAAATGGCCTGCTGCCGATGGATAGAAACCTGCAACGGCCCGCGCACCGTGCTCATCCAGAAATCAAGTCGAATTCCCTGCGGGGTATCCTGCCACTGACGTGTCAGTAAAAAACCAGGAGTCATGGCTTACTCGCAGTTCCCCACAAAAATGCAGAAAGTCCGTTACTAATCGTCATCGTCATAGCCGCAAGTTTAACGTGAGTGTTGTTCATTGGCTGGAATGACCAGGGGAATAATAATGAAGGGCGCCAGAACCAGGCAGTATACGTGAAATTGACAATATACCGCGCCTGAATTCTATGTAATTATGCCTGACAACCCCCTGGAGTCTAAAAATGCATCTCTCCCGTTTCCCGCGGCTACACTTCGCTCATCTGCCAACACCGCTGGAACCCATGACGCGCCTTAGCGAGGCGATGGGCGGACCAAACCTGTGGATCAAGCGTGATGACTGTACCGGTTTGTCCTCAGGGGGAAACAAAACCCGCAAGCTCGAATTCCTCATGGCGGACGCTTTACAAAACAAGGCCGACACTATCATCACCCTGGGCGGGACCCAGTCTAACCATGCCCGCCAAACCTCCGCGATAGCTGCAAAAATGGGTATGGAGTGTCACCTGCTACTCGAAAACCCTATTGACTGCGATGACGAGGCCTATGTTTACGGTGGTAATGTGCTGCTCGACCAATTGCACGGATCAACCATTTCCAAACAACCTTTTGGCACCGATATGAATGCAACCATGGAAGATCTGGCGCATCAGCTTC
>JBGUEB010000174.1:0-7445 GCA_041821565.1 Gammaproteobacteria bacterium
CCGTCGAAGCCGCCACTGCCACCGGTCAGATCCATGCCCAGCCCAAATGCTCCCTGGTAACCCTTGTACCAGAACGAAACCACTTGCCGATAAGGTTTGAAGGCATTGTCACCCGGGTCGCCATCGTTGTACAGAAAGTCAAGATGCAGGTTTCCCCGATTTAAGAACAGGGGAAACTTATACACCAGTCCCAGTCCCGCAACCAGGCCCGCGTCTGTTTTATTGAAGCCTTCACCGATATGACCGCTGTACACGCCTCCATGGATGGAGAATTTATCGATCATCTTCTTAATGTGCAATCCGAGAACCCGACTCGGCATCAACTGGTTCACCAACAGGCCCCGTTCAAAGGTGGGTATCTTTCTGGATGAAGTGTTACGCTCCAGGCCGGTAAACAAATAGGAGAGAAGACCTAGTCTGGCAGAAAAACCAGTTTCTGCAGGAATCCAGCTGATATCCGCGGTATCCAATGTCGCGTCGCCAGGCGAACCATCCGGCTTCACTTTTAGCTCTGCGTGGAGCACGAAATCCGTGAAAACCCAGGAACGAAAACCAAATGTGGAGCGCCTGTCTTCCCAGCCGTCGGCGTTGCCCTGGTCTGCATCAACCGACCAGAACTGGCCCTGATACCGACCGACCAGGGAAAACGACTGGATAACTGGATTATCCGGATTATGATAGAGAGTGGCCGTGTTCCAGATAGATTTAAACCGCTCGGCCGCGGAACCCGGAGCAGGCACATTTTCGGCTTCAGGCCAGCACAATGCAGGGTAAGCGCCGATGACAATAATCACCAGAATTTCCAGGCGGATTCGACGCCAAAACGAAATTAGCATGATTGATAGTCGCTCACGAAAAGAGTGAACTGTCTCCTTAATCTGCCTATTTCAATTGGCAGACGCACCAAATTGCCACGCCAGCGTTACGACTGCGTAGTCGCCTTCCATCCTGTTACTGGCGTGAAGGTCGTGCAGCCAGGTTCCGGTAACGCTGAACTTGCCGCCAGCCGATTTCGGTATCCACAAAAACGACGAAGCGATGCCGGAAGACTCGCCCTTGAAATCATCCAGAATGGCACCGCTGCCACCAGTAACTTGCTGGTAATAATAACCATGTTTATTTCATATTATGTTCTTTCTTGAACTCTTTAATCATCGGACCCTGGGCATCCTCAGCTTGAGGATTCCACCTGCCCGCCTTGATGAAGTCACTGATCGGATCAGGAACCGTGCCTGCAGCTGGCGGCTTTGGTGGTTTGGTTGGCCCTGCTACCGACCAGGCTGCATCTGGTGATATCGTCATGCGTATGTTGATATTGTCTTTGGTGATATTCCAGACCATATTATCAACTGCTAGTGATAACGGACCATCGTAGGTTTGCCGTACCCCGTCATAGACACCGTAGCGAGTATTTTCGTCATTAAAGAAATGATAGCCAATCGCGTGGCGAGGTTTAATCGAACTCATTACTTTACCGAAAGCCGGCGGTGAAGTATGGATTTGAGTGCCTACCCCCAGTGCCTGTTGCGGTGACTGTCCATAAAGGGCCACCAGGGCTTCTGGTGTCAGAAATACTTCGTGAATGGCGATATCAGCATTTTTTGCATGTTCAATGTACCACTTATTAGGGTAGGTATCTCCACCAATAACAATTTTTAATCCTGCATATTCAAGTATGAAACTGACAGGTCCATCACCCGCATGAATGGCTGGAATAGAACGAATGGTTACACCATTCTCCTGGTAAACAACCGCGTTTACAGCTTTGTAATCAAATTCTTCAACCGTGATTTTTCCAGGTTCTGGGCTAAGAACAAAATTCCGGGTTTTGGCATCCCAGTTAAAGGACTCAAGGAAGCGTTCAACTGCGTACCTGGTGCCCATGTCTTCGGTTTGGCCGCTTGGTCCCCAGATTTTCAAGGGCCCGGTTCGGCCGGCTGTCCAACCGCCTGCCCATAAGGTTGAAAGATCACCCCAGTGGTCGGTGTGCAAATGCGTCAGAAAGACCTTATTAAGGAAATCATAGGGAATCATCAGGGCGGCGACGTTAACCATAGAGCCGGTGCCGATATCAAATAAAAACTTGTCCCCGTTCCCGGTTTCAACCAGCCAACAGGTCGCCGCCTGGGAACGTCGCGCGGCCGGTAATCCCGTACCACAGGCAAATAACCGAATTTCGTCTTTGGCCAGTGCCTCTGTGCCTGGATAGTAAACGTAACGATCAGGTGCGGTACCAGTAGGTGATTTTACCACGCCACCTGCGGCCACCGCATTCCCTTGCATCATGACAAGCAGAAGAGAAGTCATAACAACGATGCTAATTTTCATTTTCCTTCCCCTTAAGTTTAAGAGTGCGTTAGGCTCGAAAAAAACGGACTTAATTAATCTTCACACAAAATCCGCACTTTTTTTGCTGCATTGGTAATCGCCTGATCCGTTTCAGCTTTGGTCAATTCATTTTTAGCAATCTGACAATTATCAGAGGCCGACTGATGATGCGGTGGGATATCAGATCGATTTTTTGTTTCACAGTGATAACTGCTTACCCGCCGGATATTGGCGTGGTCACCTTGTTCGATTGAGACGCAGTCTCCAGATCTTATGTCCTGTTGCTCGGTGCTGATGATTGTTTGTGCTCCGCTATTGAGCTTCACCGAGTATTGCTGCAGTGTGCCTCCAGTAGCGGATCCCTGTATCGCCGCACCGATACCTGCACCGGCTACTACCCTTAATCCTCTATGTCGGCGCGGGCCAATTAATCCACCTATGAGTCCGCCCGCCAGCGCCCCGCCAGCATGGCTCGATTTTTCAGTGGTGGTCTGGGCACTCTCGACGATACCGTAATTGATTGTCACGGCTGATGCCGCGTGTGAAGAAACGCTGCTGCCCAGTATTACCAGCATGATACAAGGTAAAAATAATTTCATATACATACCCATATTCCCGTTAATGGTTCAGCGTGAGCCTAGTGCCTGTGATGTGCTCTGCGCCGTCTATGGCGTCGATGTACTCCGGCCACGGATACCGGAGTCAATGGACGTCCGATCGTATCAATAAACAATGAGCTGGCATCACCCGATGCTTTTTGAGGACCATCAAGTATTTCGACATCGTACAACAGGTCGCCTTTGTCCAGCCTGGGAGATTTGAGCACAAGTACGATTTCCTGTGGCTCGGGACCGGTCAAAATTGACAATGTAGCATTCGGAGGGTTGGACTTAAAACTATCATCACCTTCATCCCAGTCGTCGACAAAGTCTTCTGTTGGTTCATGACCCGTAACGCGATCTGGACGATCTGAAAACAATATTGTTGCCGGGTTTACGGTTTTTAATCTCAGTACCCCATTTGACAGTTCAGCACCATGGGCACTTTGTACAAATAACAAGTTAACTATTTGCTTCGAAGCATCTTCGCTTGTCTGGGCAGCACGCACATATAATGGGATCGCCACAGATGCTAAGCCCATGCCTAATAACAATTCACGCCGCTTCATAAGTAAGTTCTCTATTGAGCTTGTTAAATAACTACTTTTGCCATCAACATCAAATTCGGGTCATTCATCAACCTTTCGAACTAAAAACTGCAACATACGCACACGTATGTTATAAATGTATTATATAACAGCCAAAATTCAATCACAATAAATGTATAAGGCTCCGATATGAAATCAAACAAGATACGCATGTCGATCCACGATCGCGAAAAACCAACAACCCGCAAGTATCATAAAGCACATGGTGTTTTACATCGCTCATTCACAGAAAGATCCGCCATAATATTGCTCATCGCAGGTTGTTACACTGCGGCAGCACTTGCTGTGGAGGAGGCGGAGTCTGACTGGGGTTTCGACCTGGTCCTGGGTTGGGCGTGGAAAGATATTGACGGAACCATGTTTAGCGCTAATCCACCTTTGAGCGGTGCCGGTACCGCGGATTCGCTGGGACTGGGAAGTTCGAGTGAACCACAAGCCGCTTTTGGCGTACGCTGGAAACAGTTACATGTTGACCTGGTTTACCTGCCATCCGAATTTGAAGGTAATGGCCACATAGCGCAGGTGCTGGATTTTGGTAACGGACCTGTATTAGGCACTACAACGGCTGTTAGCAGTGACCTGAAAGTCACCATGGCGCTAGCCAATGTCGAGTACGATCTGCTCAAGCGTAAAGACATGGATTGGGGCGTTGGTGTGGGTATTGGCAAAGTCGGACTGGATATAAAAATGCAACCCCAAACGGGTCCCCGTGTCGATATCGAGGGCGACGTTCCTTTTGGTTACCTCACCACCAGTTTTGCCAAACGCTGGCAAAAGTTCTCGGTCGATTTCACCGTGCAGGGCCTGAGCTTTTCACAGGGTGACGTCAGCATGAGCTATAAATCCGTCAGTATCGCAGGTGGCTATAAGCTTTTCGCAAAAGACCAGCTTCGATTTGATCTGGTCGGAGGTTATCACTACGTCGATTTTGATTATGAGTTTGATGACGACAGCACCGGGGTTAAAACCAGTACTGACTTTACCCTAACCGGCCCTTATGTCGGTGTGAGAATGGGCTGGTAATAGTTTGATGGAGCAGTGTTTGGTACTGTCAAGTTAACCAACGTTGGCAAAATGGGCCGCGCTCATAGACGCGTTCTCGTTCAGCAGGCGCACGTCACCTGCTGCCACGTTTTGAACGACCGAGTTCTTAGCAACCGATAGTTAGCAGCCCCAAGGAGATGCCGACCGACGCGAAAGAGATTATGGACCTGGCTATGAACCGCCAAGAACAGTACCTCCACCAATTCGGCGCAAGACAGTACGGCCAACAGCGAACGCTGACGGTGAGTATTCCGTTCAGTGGAAACAGAAAGCTGGCTGTATTGGGAATTTCAGCAATTGAAACTTTGAAACGAGGCCTTATATGAAGTCAATAACCACGGTCAGTATCGCGCTAGCCAGCCTTGTGCTCGCAGTCACCATAACCGGGTGCAGCTCAATCCCTGGTTCCACCGAAGACAAAGACGTCTCCTATGCGGAGAAAAACCTGAGTGGGACACCGCTCGGTGAGCTGGCGCTATCGCTTTCTTCCGGGAAAGGGGATACCGAGTCCGGCTTTCTGTTACTCGATCGCGGCCACAATGCCCTCAGTTGGCGGCTCTTTATGGCTGATCAGGCCATAAAAACTATCGATGCACAATATTTCTTGTGGAAGAACGACCGCGTCGGCCGCCTGTTCATCCAACATCTACTGGATGCTGCAAATCGCGGGGTCCGCGTTCGTGTGATCATCGATGATTCAATGACCGAATCAGACCCACTGTACCTGGCAAAGTTTGGCGCACATCAGAATGTCGAAGTCCGGTTGTACAAACCCTTTGGTCCGAAGCACAAATCCTACGTATTTCGCTGGCTTGACTTTGCTGCCGACTTCAAACTATTGAATCGACGCATGCACAATAAAATGTACATCGCAGATGACAGCTTCATCATTTCCGGTGGCCGTAATATTGGCGACGACTATTTCGAGTATTTGGCTCCGGATGTATTTCGCAGCCGTGATCTGATGGCCGTAGGCCCGATTGCGAATGCCGCATCGGACGCATTCGACATGTTCTGGAACAGCGCATGGACTGTGCCTATTGAGATGGCAGTAGATCCAGTGCCTACCGAAGAAGAGGCCAACGCTTTCAGGAAAACGCTCGATACGGCTGGCAGGGATGTAAACAACTATCCGCCGGGCTATCGTGAAATTGGTTCACTTACGGATGCAAAAGCACGCCTGACCACCGAACTGATGTGGGGCGAATCGCGAATTCTGCTCGACACTGTACCCGGCGACGATGGCGAACCACTTGAGCCGAAAAATGCCAGCAATAGGGTCGGGGAAGCGCTGAGACAGATTGCGGAGAAGGCAACCGACGAGCTTATCGCTGAAAGTGCGTATCTGATATTTACCGATTCAACGCTGGCGCATCTAGAGAAGCTCGCCAATCGCGGTGTGAAGGTGCGGGCGCTGACCAACTCGCTGGCGGCCAACAATCACACAACCGCATTCGTCGGTTACCGCAAGCAGCGAAAAGAGATGATCCGCGTTCTCTCGGAGTTGTATGAGTACCGTCCAGATGCGAAGTCACAGACCGAGCTTTACAATCAACTGGCACCTGGCCAGCCAGTACCGCACCTGGGGTTACATGCCAAGACATCTGTTTACGACCGCAAGGTGGTATTTGTCGGTTCCTTCAACCTTGATCCGAGGTCCGAAAATCTGAATACTGAAATTGGTCTACTGGTTGAAATCCCTGAACTCGCCCGCGCGGTGGCCGACAGCATCCTCAATGATATGCGGGCCGGCAACGCCTGGAAACTTCGTCTCGACGAAAAAGGTAATACGGAATGGATAACGATTGAGGATGGCAAGGAAATCATCGAAGAAAACAGTGAACCACTGAGTTCTCGCGGCCGGAAGATCGAGGCCGATCTCGCCCAGCCGTTTACGCCGGAATCACAGATGTGAAGATGAATACCTTATCGATGAATAATTTATCGCCATATCCCTGTGGTTTTTTACGCAACCTGACGGCATATTTAGATCCAAATTTATTACACTACAGTCGAATGGATTCGCGACTGACGATGATTCCACGTTGAGCCAAAAGATCCTCAACATCGCGAAAGCTGAGACAGAATCGATGATATAGCCAGACCGCATGGCTGATGATTTCGGAAGGAAAACGGTATCCGTGGTAAGCTGGGTTTGTTTGATTCATGCGATCAGTTTGAACGATTGGCCCTTAAGTTGACAGTACCCATAAAACAGGTATTAGAACGTGGATATACTGACCCTGATGTGGCGAGGCGATTAGGTTCGTTCCTGAACACTTGTATCAATTCCCCGTTGGCAACGGAATCTTGAAGCCCTGCTTCTCAAATTCTTTGCGAATGTGCATGAAACGGTGATATTTCGTTAACGTAATCGGTCCAGTATAGGTTTCGCTTTGCAGCTTGCGGGGTGGATACTCTATGTAGCTCTTCATCTTTTTTTCGATCGCCTGGCTGATTGTCACTAACGTCCAGGTTCTCTCGGTGTAATTGTTCATGAAGATGTCGTAGCGCTCCTGCGGATCCGCCCAGAGGTCAAATACCTGAGGCACCGTGGCCACGTACTTCTCAGCACCTTTCCAGCCAAGGTTAGAGTCCACGGCCAGTCCACCGGTAGCCTGACCGTTGTCACCACGAAGATTGAATAACGCCTTGTAGTTGCCCACTCTTGCCGCGCCGGGAGACAGCTCATTTTCGGTGAAATAGAACCACTCGTTGCGCTCAGACTTGCCGGTACCGGTGAGTGCGGGTGTCATGTCATAGCTGTCGAAAATAATAGGCTTGTTTTCACGGTCCTTCGTCGGCAGATCGACGCCTGCAACAGCCGCAAAGGTCGCCATCAGGTCGAGGCCACCGAGGATGTCGT
>JBGUEB010000175.1:0-7417 GCA_041821565.1 Gammaproteobacteria bacterium
GATGGCGAGCGTATCAGCGACAAGGGTCTGGCCATCCGGTCAGGTAGTACACATGTCTTCCAGGTCGGTAAGATGCAGGGTTTTGTCTTCCTGGAAAAACAGGGTGTCGATTTCGACTTCGGTACTACCTTTTAAGGTGGACTCGATGTTAACTTTTGAAATCAGGTGGGAGATTTCGGTAAAACTGGTTGAATCAATTTTATCCGCGGTGTAAAGAGTCCGTATATAAGTTTGCGCGTTTACATGACCGCTTGGTAGGGTTCCGAATACACTCGACAAACCCTCCTCAAAATCCGTAAGGCTCAAGGCGCCGGTAATATAATCATTAATCAGTGATTTACAGACTTGAGACATCTTATTGTTTGTTGCTAACCTTGATGGCAATTATTGACGTGTTGTCTGTGCCGCCCGCCGCCAGCGATGAAGATAGTAATGATTGAGTTAATTTTTCCATGTCATCTTTATTATCCTGGATTATTGGTAGGATTTTATCCTCTACCAGATCCTTATATAGACCATCGGAGCAAATGATAAAGATATCCCCGTCTAGTATATCAAAATACTCGAAATCGAGGCGTAATGTATCGTCTATGCCTACTGCTCTTAGCACCACATTTGAAGCAGGGTGGGCTTCCGCATCTTTAGCCTCGATCTTGCCCATTTTCACTAACTCTTCGACATAGCTGTGGTCTTCAGTCAGCCTGCTGAGTCGCTCATCTCGGAATCGATACAAGCGGCTGTCACCGGCCCAGAATGCAAAGAGGAAGTTTTGCCATATATAGGCGCAAACAACAGTAGCTCCAATTGTCATATTCTTGCCCAGCTTATCAGCCTTTTTCCTGATAATGGCGTTAGTCTTTATGACATTTTCTTCGAGTAATAAAATTGACTCTTCGAGCGAATTTGCCTGTTTGAACAAAGCCAGGTTTTTAGTAATTGACTGGCTTGCGAAATCACCGGCATGATGACCACCCATGCCATCGGCAACAACCCACAGATTCTGGTCTGGTAATACCAGGTAGGAATCTTCATTTCTGGTTCTGACATGACCCGTGTCGGTGATGCCATTACTGTCGATATGAAAATTCGTGGGTGGTTCTGTGGTTGACTGGCTTTTATAAGATTGCAATTCGAGTCCTTTAAATTATTTAATGCTTTCAGGCATTGAAGCCACTATTGGTAAAATTATAGCTGAATCCCGCAAAACCCTGATCCTGTTTCCGTGGAACTGGTCACAATTTTAAACATATACGCGCATTTCTACTTTTATTATAGGCATAGTTTATTTAAATAAATGAATAAGTTACAGATTAAATTTAAACAAGCTCGGAATAAGTCAATTCAGGCCTGGCGGGGCGGCATACGCAGGAAATGTGATTTTTGTTTATCTCGAATGTTCAATTAGTTAACAGCAATAAGGAAGGATTGCAGAGATTTCTTAAATCAAGCTAACCAGTTCGGTATAATCAGCGCTGGATTGATTTGCTAACAGTTTGATATCATATACGACAGTTGAAACTCAACAACCTTGTCCTGCGGTGTAAATAATGACTCGAATGGTGAACTGTGTAGTACTCGGTGCGGAAGCGCCGGGCTTAAAAAAAGTACCTTATCCCGGTGAGTTGGGGCAGCGCATATTTGAAAATGTTTCGGAAGATGGCTGGATGCAATGGATTGAGCGTCAAACCATGATAATAAATGAGAATGCTCTGTCTACCGTTGATCCTGCGAGTTTAGCCATTATCGAGCAGCATATGCTTGGCTTTTTGTTCAAAGAGGGAGATTTGGGTCAACAGCCGGAAGGTTTTCGCCCACCTGGGGCGAAAAAGTAGTTCAACCCGCTGCCAGTCGCCAGTTAGGTACGGTAACAAAGTTCAACTTCTGGTAAGCGGTTCTTAGTGCCTTGTAGGTTTGCTGATAGTCCGGCGCCTGTGCAAATATAAATCCAAGATAACTCGAACCCTCGGGCAGGGGTATCAATTCGTAACCTTCGCGGATATGAATTTCAATATCCTTAATATGTTTTACCTGCAATGCAGCAGTCAGGCCTTCAATCCTTCTTAAGATACCGGAGGCGGTAACTGGAATCATTAATACCCCGGCGGCTTCGGAATGGCCCGGTGCATCTGGTAGCATTCCGCACATTCCCTGTATCACCAGTTCTTCCAGCTTCTGCCTGAGTGAGAACTCGATTAGCTGGCCGCATTGCCCGCCTATGGTTCTGGCAGCCAGCTCAAGCAACACAACTCCGTCAGGGGTAATCCGGGCTTCGGCGTGCACCGGCCCATGGGTTAAACCGTAAGCAATGCAGCATTTTGCGATTTCGTTTATCAAATCTCGTTGATTGTTTTTATCCAGCTGGCTGGGGGTTAGGTAGTAAGTTTCTTCAAAATATGGACCGATCAAAGGTTCGGGTTTGTCGAAGATGGTTAATAGATGGAATTCACCATCGATCAAAAATCCTTCAACCGCAAATTCGGCGCCATCGAGATAGGATTCAACCAGTAGATGATGACGTGCAAATCCTGTTTGCTTGGCGTGTTCAAGAATCGAATCGATTTGCCGACAGGCTGCGATCAACTCCTCATTGGAATCGACCCTGATCACACCTCTGCTGCCAGACAGGCTTAGTGGTTTAACGACCACTGGATAGGTGATGTTTAGCGAGGCGATAGACAGCTGATTTAAATTGATAACCTGAAATTCGGGGGTACTACAGCCGGCATTTTGCAAAGCCTGACGTGCCAGGTCTTTGCGATGGGTTAACTCAGAGGCGGCGGTTGAATTGTGTGGTAGTTGCAGGTGCTCGGCTATTTGACTGCATAATGAGACACAGGAATCATCAGTCGCCAGGACGCATAGAATATTAAGTTTTTCAATTGCGGTGAGGATGGTTTTTCGAGCCAGGGGCAAATCCGAAAAATCTACCGTAATGCCTTCGGCCACCTCTGCTACGAGCGAATGTCCACTGTTTGATACCACCAGTATGTTGATACCAAGCGATTGTGCTGCCCTGAGATAAGGGACTATCCGATAACTGCCCGATGGCGCGACCAAAAGCACAAAGCCTGGCTTTTGGCCAGGCTTTGCGATCATTCTATTTTTCACGTGTTTTTTTTGATGGGTTGCCCCCATCCTGCATTGTAGCGCGCCTTAGTGCGTAGGATGGGTTTAACCCATCATCCAGACCAGGCTACGGCAGATCGCGGTGTTAGCGAGTAGTTAATATTTATCCGCAACCGCCACCGCCTGCTGCGCCACATCCCCCGCAGGCGCCAGAGCCGCCAGTTTCGGCAAATACGTTGTTAAATACAAATCTCTCGCGACCAGCTTCCTGGATGTAATCAATTTGAGCGCCACGTAGGTAGTTGAGGGCAACAACGTCAACGTAGAGACTGAAACCATCGAAGGTCTGTACGGTATCAAAATCAGTTTGCTGGTCGGTGAATGTCATGCCATATGACATACCGCCACAGCCACCACCACCGACATAGATACGAATCGCAGATACGTCATCGTCGCTCGCACTGATGATTTCGAGTAATTTGTCCTGGGCGGGTTGGGTTACCTCCAGATCATCATTCGACAAATTAATGTAGAAAGCGTCCGAGGCCTCGCCGATAACAGCATCGTTCTTTTTGGGTGGGGAATAAATACCAACATTTTCCATAGCAATTACCTTAATGTTTTATCTGATGACTCGATTATACACTTGAATTTGAGGCGCTAGCAGCATTTTTTTGTTGCCCTGCGAACATGGAAAAACAAGGGCGTAACCATACGTAGCGACCTATACAGCTTATATGATGGCGATCGACGTGAAATCAAGCCAAAATGCCGATAATATCGCCGATTGTGGCGGGTTTTTAGTGCTTCTTGGCGGGTGGTTTTGTACAATCGCTTTCTTTTTCTCCCGAGGATGGACTGATGTTTTCTAAATCAATGAATATTGCTGATTTCGACCCGGATCTGTGGGCGGCAATGCAGAATGAGGTGTCGCGCCAGGAAGATCATATAGAGTTGATCGCATCAGAGAATTATACCAGCCCACGGGTGATGGAAGCACAGGGTTCGGTGCTTACCAATAAATATGCCGAGGGTTATCCTTCGAAGCGCTACTACGGCGGTTGTGAGTACGTCGACGTTGCCGAAGACCTGGCAATTCAACGTGTTAAGAAACTGTTTAATGCTGATTATGCGAACGTTCAGCCGCATTCAGGTTCGCAGGCCAATGCTGCTGTTTATTTCGCACTGGTAAACCCAGGTGATACGATATTGGGTATGAGCCTGGCTGACGGTGGTCACCTGACCCACGGTTCGAAAGTCAATTTTTCCGGTAAATTGTTCAACGCGGTGCAATATGGTCTCGACAGCGAGACCGGTGAGATTGACTATGAAGAAGTCGAGGCATTAGCGAAACAACATCAACCGAAGATGATCGTGGCCGGTTTCTCTGCCTATTCACGTGTTGTTGACTGGCAGCGTTTTCGAGACATCGCTGACGCGGTAGGGGCTTACCTGTTTGTCGATATGGCGCATGTGGCTGGACTGGTAGCGGCTGGATGTTATCCCAGCCCAGTTGCAATAGCGGATGTCTGCACCAGCACTACGCACAAGACCTTACGCGGACCCCGGGGCGGGATAATACTGGCCAAATCGAATCCCGAGATAGAGAAGAAACTGAGTTCGATGGTTTTTCCTGGCACCCAGGGTGGACCCTTAATGCACGTGATTGCGGCTAAAGCGGTGGCCTTCAAGGAAGCAATGAGCGAGGATTTTGTCGAGTATCAAAAACAGGTGCTGGTCAACGCCAATGCGATGGCTGAAACATTCATCGAGCGTGGCTTCGATATCGTTTCAGGTGGTACCGACAATCATCTTTTCCTGCTGTCGTTGATTAGCAAGGGGATAACCGGTAAAGAAGCCGATGCTGCATTGAGCCGGGCCAATATTACGGTTAACAAAAACTCGGTTCCGAATGATCCGCAGTCACCATTCGTTACTTCTGGGTTACGAATAGGTTCGCCCGCGATCACAACCCGCGGTTTCAGTGAAGCGGAGTCTCGTGATCTGGCCAACTGGATTTGCGATATACTGGACGATATGGGTAATGATGATGTCGTCGCTACGGTTAAAGGCAAGGTGCAGGAAATCTGTCAACGTCTACCGGTATACCGGGGCTAAGAGTTGGCCAGGGCTCGAGGAATCAATACTGCTATCAGCAAGATAGCCTTTATTTTTTCAAAGCAGAACTGACTTCAGGGCCTGACAGATGAAATGTCCTTTTTGCGGTACGCCTGATACCAGGGTGGTCGACTCAAGGCTGGCCCAGGAGTCAACCCAGGTGCGCCGCCGCAGAGAATGCGTATCTTGCGAAACTCGTTTCACTACCTACGAGTCTCCGATTCTCAACATGCCGATGGTGATCAAAAACGATGGTAGCCGCGATGCTTTTGACGAGTTACGATTACGTAACGGCATGCTGCGGGCGCTGGAAAAGAGACCGGTATCAGCCGAGCAAATCGAAGACGCGATCAGCCATATCAAGAAGCAACTGATTGGAATCGATTCACGCGAAATTTCATCGCGAAAAATTGGTGATCTGGTTATGCATGAGCTTCAGCATCTGGACCATGTTGCCTATATTCGATTTGCCTCGGTTTACCTTAGCTTTGAAGATATCCAGGCGTTCGAAGAAGTCATCAAAACCCTTGAATCAGAACCAACCCCCGAGGAACATCGCAGACAGGTACCCTTGATCGACGAGGAAACTTAGTTTCCGTGAATCACCAATACTGGATGGCGCAAGCCTTACGTCTCGCGCGTAACGGGTTTTATTCAACCGATCCTAACCCGCGCGTGGGCTGTGTAGTGGTAAAAGATGAGAAGCTTGTTGCGCAGGGCTGGCACGAGTTCACCGGCGGTCCGCATGCGGAAACAAACGCGATCGATAACGGTCGCGTACCAGTCGGCAGCGATTTTTATGTGACACTCGAACCCTGTTCGCACCATGGACGAACCCCACCCTGTGTCGATGCGTTGATCAAGATCAAGCCCAAACGTGTGATCATAGCGATGCAGGATCCCAATCCAGGGGTAGCAGGCCGGGGAATCGAGAGACTCGAAGCCGCTGGCATTGAAGTCATCAAGGGAATTCTGGAATCAGAAGCCAGGGCCTTAAACCCGGGTTTTATCTCGCGTATGGTAAAAGGCCGTCCCTTCGTGCGCCTGAAGATGGCGATGTCGCTCGATGGGCGCACCGCACTGAAAAATGGCAGTAGCCAGTGGATTAGCGGGAAGGCGGCACGCAAAGATGTACAGTTTTTGAGAGCGAGAAGCTCTGCTATATTGACCTCGGCGACTACCGTTATCAAAGACGACCCCTCGTTAAATGTACGCCTGTCGAAACAGGAGCTAGGGCAGGAGGTCGAAGTCAGGCTACCGGTACGGGTGATAGTCGATGCACAATTACGCTTGAGCGGCAGTGAAAAGATTTTCGAAACCGATGGCGATATATGGATTTACACGCTGAACCATAATTCCGCGGATGTGGATCGTCTCATCGCTGCGGGTGCTAAAGTTGAAGTGATGAAAAAGAGTCAGCATGATCATATTCAGTTAGCCAGTTTGATGTCGCATTTGGCAAAGCGGGAAATTAACGAAATACATGCCGAATGCGGGCAAATCCTCGCGGGCGCCTTGTTACAGTCGCAGCTGGTCGACGAAATGATAATATATATGGCACCACAACTAATGGGGAGTCAGTCGCGCGGCGCTTTCGAGCTCGGAGAGTTAACCCGGATGAGCGATAGCGTACACTGTAGTATCGAGCAGATGCGAAAGATCGGCGATGATATGCGTTTAATCCTGTCATTAAAATCAGAAGTTGATTGCTGATGTTTACTGGAATCATACAGGCACTCGGTAGCGTGGATTCAATCGAAAGCAAAGGTGGTGATATCCGTCTTGGCATTAACACCAATGACCTCGATCTGTCCGAGGCTCAGCTCGGCGACAGTATTGCCGTAAACGGGGTTTGTTTGACAGCGGTGGTGTTGGAAAAACAGGGCTTTGTTGCCGACGTATCACTTGAGACCATGAGTAAAACCAGCCTGGGTCAGCTAGAATCAGGTAGTCCGGTCAATCTTGAAAAAGCCCTGACACTGAACACCGCGTTAGGCGGACATCTTGTTAGCGGACATGTTGATGGCGTCGCAACTGTGGTGGCCCTGGAAAATGATGCCCGTTCGATGCGCTACGGCTTTGAGCTCGCGCCCGAACTGCAGCATTACATCGCCGAAAAAGGTTCGGTAACTATCGATGGCACCAGTTTGACAGTTAACCGGGTCGAGCATAATCGGTTTGACGTCAATATAGTGCCGCATACGGCGCAAAAAACCATATTCCAGTATTATAA
>JBGUEB010000176.1:0-7416 GCA_041821565.1 Gammaproteobacteria bacterium
CTGATTAACAAGGTTCAGAGGGAACATGCAAATAAAACAGTGGTTATCCCATGGTTAGCTGAAAGCCCAACCGGGACAGCTGGCCTGAAAGCAATCGCACTTGTGGGCTAAACCCGATAAGCCGTAAAGGTCATAATCTTACTAATCGCGGTCATCGCCGATCGGACCATTCTGGGAAGTGGTGCCGCGCCGGCCTTGCCGGCATTGATGGCGTGTTGTATCTCGTCATTCTTCATCGTCTCAAGAATGGTGCGGCTACGCTCATCCGCTCCCGGTAGCCGTGAGATGTGGTCCTCTAGATGCCGATAAACCTGTTCCTCGGTTTCTTTAACAAAACCTAGACTCCATTTTTCGCCAACAGACCCGGCCAGTGCGCCGATAGTAAAAGAGCCCCAGTACCAGATGCCATCTAGCTTGCTGCGCCCTTGCTTTAGTTCTGAAAGTCGTTGCTGACACCAGTTCAGGTGCTCATTTTCTTCATTGGCGGCGGCATTCATTGCCGCCTTTATTTGCGGGTCACGCGCTGTTAATGACTGACCGCGATACAAACCCTGGGCGGCTACTTCCCCGGCATTATTGACGCGCATTAATCCGGCAGCATGTCTTTGCTCATTATCCGACAATGGGTGTTGGTCCACTTCACTGGCAGGGTAGGGGCGGTCCTGAAGAGGTGGCTGCAGATGGCAGGTTTTCAGGCCATGTTGCAATTCGCCGAGCAGAGAATCTATGCGGGTTAAATTTTGCAGCACTTTGTTAAGACCGTAATTGAAATCATTAATAGCGTTGACATTTTAATACGTATATTAGACAATTAATATATGCTGAATTACTGGTATCCTCCACCAGTCAGCATTACTCCTCCATCAATCATAGATGGATTCGGCGTGGTACATGGTATCACGCCTTTTTTTTGGGTTATTCATTCTTCTCACCTGGCTTACCGGGCATATATTAACGCGGCTTTAATATCCTCAAATATCGTTGCGATAAGGCCTGTTTTGGCTTGTCAAACCCGGTTTTATCGGCTAGTATTCGCGCCCTTTGTTAGAGAAGTCAATGCTCTTCGAGCAGCTTAACGGGAATTTCTATGAAAACCTATAGTGCCAATGCCGAAACCGTCAAACGTGAGTGGTTTGTAGTTGATGCCACCGACAAGGTGCTGGGTCGTCTGTCGACCGAAATCGCTCATCGCCTGCGCGGTAAGCACAAGCCGGAATATACACCCCATGTCGATACTGGCGATTATATTGTTGTGATCAATGCCGAGAAAGTACGCGTAACCGGTAATAAGGAAAATGACAAGATGTATCATCATCATACTGGCTATATTGGTAGTCTGAAATCGGTCAACCTCGCAAAAATGCGCGCCAGTCACCCCGACAGAATTATCAAACACTCGGTAAAAGGTATGCTGCCAAAGAATTCCCTCGGCAGAGCCATGTTCAAAAAACTTAAGGTTTATGCGGGCAGTTCCCACGAACACGCCGCGCAACAGCCCAAACCCCTCGAAATTTAAGAGATCGAATCATGTCAGTCGAACAATATTACGGTACCGGTCGTCGCAAGAGCTCTGCAGCAAGAGTTTATTTAAAAGCGGGTTCCGGCGCGATAACGATTAACAATAGAAGCATCGACGAATACTTCGGTCGTGAAACTTCCAGAATGGTTGTGCGCCAACCCTTGCAGACAGTGGAGTTGATGGATAAATTTGACATTAACGTCAATGTAGAGGGTGGTGGCCCCAGTGGTCAGGCCGGAGCTATCAGACTCGGTATAACCCGCGCACTACTGCAATATGATGAAACTTTCCGCGAATCTCTGCGTAAAGAAGGATTCGTTACCCGCGATGCGAGAGCTGTCGAGCGTAAGAAGGTCGGTCTGCGTAAAGCCCGACGTGGAGTACAGTTCTCCAAGCGTTAATATCAACGCAATCAAGTAAAAAAAAGCCCGCTATAAGCGGGCTTTTAGTTTTCAGGACCCTGCTTATGGATTCAGCTGGGCGTACCTAATCCAATTCGGGCAAGATCTTGCGTACGCCATTATCGCCACCCAGTATCAACACGTCGGCGGGTCGGTGGGCGAACAGGCCGACGCACACGACGCCAGTGATCTGATTAATCCGGTTTTCCAGTGCAGGAGCATCGTCGATTTCGAGGTCGTGAACATCGAGAATTATATTGCCATTGTCGGTAACGAATTGTTCTCGCCATTGTGGCATGCCGCCTAGCGATTCCAGTTCTTTCGTTACCAGATTTCGCGCCATCGGTATGACTTCAACGGGCAATGGAAATTTACCCAGTACGTCAACCAGCTTGCTGTCGTCGGCGATACAAATAAATTGATCGCTGGCAGCTGCGACAATTTTTTCCCGGGTAAGTGCGCCGCCACCACCCTTGATTAAATGCAGCTTATGGTTAGATTCATCGGTACCATCCACGTAGATTGACAGGCGCTTCGAATCGTTCAGGTCAATCACGCGGATACCCCATTTTTGCAGGCGTTCGGTAGAAGCCTCGGAACTGGAAACCGCGGCCTCGATCTGGCCAGGCATTTTTTCTGCTAACAGGTCGATAAAATGATTCACTGTGGAACCTGTTCCGACACCAATAACCGAACCTGATTTCACGTATTCCAGTGCGGCTTCTGCCGATATTTTCTTTTTTTGTTCCGAATTCATAAGTACTCAAATTCCAGATATATTTTGTAAAACTGCTGCATCTTAACGAGTGGACCGGAAAAAGTCATTGCTATACCGATAATTACGGCACTCAGCGTGACTTTGTTATTGCCTGAAGCTCTGGCAATATTCATAATCTCTGCTTCGAATATCAATTTGTAATTACACGGGTTATGGCGAAACATCAATTTTTGGAAAAAATATTAACCGCAAGGGTCTATGACGTTGCCAGGGAGACTCCACTTGACTACATGGGGCGTATCTCCAGTCGTTATGATAATAAGGTATGGCTTAAACGAGAAGACCTGCAGTCGATATATTCATTCAAGCTCAGGGGTGCATTCAATGCTATTTATCAGGTGCAACGTATTCATCCAGATTTATCGGGGGTGATTACTGCCTCGGCGGGTAATCACGCACAGGGGGTCGCACTGGCGGCTAGCAAGCTGCATCTGAAAGCGACAATCGTGATGCCGACTTCGACACCGAATATTAAGGTTTCGGCGGTCAAAACTCTCGGTGCAAAGGTAATTTTGTATGGTGAGAACTTTGATGCGGCCAAGGACTACTGTCTTGAACTGGCAAAAAAAGAAGGCCTGGCCTTTATCCATCCATTCGACGACTTCAATGTCATGGCCGGGCAGGGTACCATCGCGCACGAAATCATCCGTCAGCACCCCGACAATATTGACGCAATTTTCGTTCCAGTGGGCGGTGGTGGTCTGCTGGCTGGAATCGCCGGGTTTATCAAAGCGGTTAAACCCGGTGTGAAGATTATTGGGGTAGAACCTGCTGATGCTGCCTGTCTCTACGAGGCCATGAAGGCCGGGCGCAGGGTTACCCTGAAGGAAGTTGGTATATTCGCCGATGGTGTGGCTGTGCGGCAAATTGGTAAAAAAACCTACAGCATGATCCGGGATCTGGTCGACGACGTGATTACAGTATCCACCGATCAGATTTGTGCTGCTATCAAGGATACCTTCGAGGATACCCGTGCGATCTGTGAACCAGCAGGTGCAGTATCACTCGCTGGACTAAAAAAATATGTAGAGAAGAAGGGACTCAAGGGGCAAACACTGGTCGCTATAAACAGTGGCGCGAATATGAATTTTGATCGTTTGCGCCATGTTTCCGAACGTTCGGAACTTGGTGAGGAACGCGAAGCCCTGCTTGCTGTGCAAATCCCGGAGCAGCCCGGTAGTTTTAAGCGTTTTTGTCAGATTATTGGAAAACGTCAGATTACCGAGTTTAACTACCGCTATGCGGACGATTCGATCGCTCGAGTATTTGCTGGCATTCAACTGACTCATGGTATTCCTGAGAAAAATGAATTTATCGCCTTACTAAAGTCAAAAAACTATCCGGTAGTCGACATGACCAATAACGAAGTTGCCAAGCTGCACGCACGTTACATGGTGGGTGGTCATCCAGGAGGAAGTGTCACCAACGAGGTATTATTTCGCTTTCAGTTTCCGGAAAAACCTGGTGCATTATTAAATTTTTTGATGAAAGTGGGTAAGCGCTGGAATATCAGCCTGTTCCATTACCGTAATCATGGTTCCAATTTTGGTCGCATTTTAATGGGATTTCAGGTTGATAAGGCTGAATACAAAACGTTTCGTTCATTCCTTTCGAGCCTTGATATTCCCTACTGGGATGAGACCGAAAACTCTGCATACCAGTTGTTTTTAAAGTAACCGTCAGATTAATGTGGTCTCTGAGCTTAGGGGAATAAGTGCTCGATAAATTTAAATATTAAGGGGTAGAGATACCAACCGCGGTGCCGTCGCAATTCTATCAACCTTGAACCGAAGGTTCAGGTGGGGTTATTGGTAACCCATCAGGCTTCCCGACTAATCAGGCATGCGCACCAGCGTTACACGAAAGTCCCCGAGATTGATAAATAGGCTCAAGGATTATGATGGCTGCTAACGAACACCGCAGTTAGTATGTAATCACTATACGCCAGCTTGAGACGAAAAGTAAAATTTAAATTTCTAATTGGCGGGCGCGCTCAAGAGCCTTGCTTATTTTTGTTTCGAGGTTCTTCAGGCGGGGCGGTAATTCTTCGCCAAGCACTTTCCCAACCTGGTTGGAATTGAGTAAATCATTGGTGATATTGAGTGCGGTGATAACTGCTACCCTTTCAGCACCCATCAAATTTCCGCTGTCGCGTACCTCGCGCATCTTGCCATCCAGATACTTTGCAGAAGCTAACAGGGCAGGTTGCTCACCCGTGGGACAGACGACCTTATAGTCCTTGTCGAGGATTGAAATACTGATGGGTGAAGCTTTGTTCATGAACCTAGTTCGAGTGATTTTAAACGGGAGATCATTGCTTCGACGCGGTTTCGCGCCAATTCGGTTTTCTCGATGAGATGAGATCGTTCAGTATTCAGCTTGTCCTTTTGCTGGCGTAAACTGGTGTTTTCATTAGTTAACTGGCTAACGGTATCGATCAACTCGTCGATACGCTGTTCCAGGTGATTCAGGTCAGTTTCTGTATATTCGGGTTTATTGGAATCCATAATGTAATACTCGGGCTTCAAAGCGTGGCAGTCAAGTACCGGACGCTGCTATTGGTTAAATTTTCGCGGTTGCGAAACCTGAACATGAGTTTAGTCCAAGAGTAAATGAAATTAAAGGTCACACTTGACTCGAGCAATTGATTCACCCTTAGTCCGACAGACTGATAGTGTGTTTTTACCGGGCTGTTCGAGTGTTAGAATATAAAGATTACGCTAAGCTCAGGAATTTCTACAATGATGGATTTCGGTTCTATTCAAAATGCCCTTGACCGCCTCGGTGCCACGGCTGATGCCGCGGAGTCGCATGGCACTCTATGTGGGTTGCTGCTGGATAATCCTGGTGTGGCTATCTGGCTCGGGCATACCCTCGAAGAATTACCGGATAAGGCTGATGTACTGGCGCTTGAGCAACTGCAAATTTTAAAGCAGCTATTTGAAGATACTCGAGAACAGCTTAATATTGAAGATATGTCGTTCGCGCTATTGTTGCCAGACGATACGGATGATTTAGCCGCTCGATTATTGAGTTTATCTGCCTGGTGCCAGGGTTTTCTATACAGCATTGGCGTAATCGGTGAAACCAAAATGCAATCTCTTGATGCGCAGTCACAGGAATGTTTGTCAGACTTGCTCGAAATCAGTAAGCTCGACTATCATCAAGCATCGTCGGAGGAAACAGAACAACAGTTCTACGAGCTAGTCGAACATGTTCGCATGTCGGTGTTAATGCTAAACGAGACCATGAATCCATTGATGCCGGCACCGTCCCTGCAGTAGAGACTCCCAAAAAAGATAATCCAGGAATATTTAGAGCAAAATAATGAAGCAATCTGAATTCAAGCGCCGTCGTACCGGGTTAATGAAAATGATGGGCAAAAATACGATAGCGATTTTACCCTCAGCCTCACTGCAAACCAGAAATCGAGACGCAGATTTCCCATTTCGCCAGGATAGCGATTTTCTCTATCTCACCGGCTTCAATGAGCCTGACGCGGTGATGGTGATAATGCCTGGTCGCAAACACGGAGAGTATATTTTATTTTGTCGAGAGAAAGATGAAGAGCAGGAAACCTGGCATGGTCGACGTGCCGGGCAGGAAGGTGCAATCGAAGAATATGGTGCGGATGACTCGTTTCCAATCGATGACATCGACGACATTCTGCCTGGATTGCTGGAAGGGACTGACAGTATTTTCAACATCATGGGTCTATATCCCGAATTTGACCAGAGATTAATCGGCTGGGTAAACCATATCAAAGCGCAATCACGAGCCGGTGTTCATGTGCCTTCGGAATTTGTTTCGCTGGATTATGTATTGCATGATATGCGTTTGTATAAAAGCCGGGAAGAGCTCAAATTGATGCGTAAAGCGGCGTCGATTAGTGGCAGGGGACATACGCAGGCAATGCGCGTTTGTGCACCGGGAAAATACGAGTTTCAGATTGCGGCTGAGTTCGATTACGAGTTTCGAAAAAATAACGCCGTGCACGCCTATTCATCGATTGTCGGCGGTGGCGCCAACGGCTGTATCTTGCATTACACGAATAATTCCGACCAGCTCAAGGATGGTGATTTGTTGTTGATTGATGCTGGCTGTGAAGTCGAAGGTTATGCATCGGATATCACTCGAACCTTTCCGGTGAATGGCAAATATAGCCCGGCGCAACGCGAAATATACGATATTGTGCTAGCGGCACAAAAGGCCGCGATTAAAAAGGTAAAACCGGGCAATCACTGGAACGATCCGCACAACGCTGCGGTGAGAGTAGTGACCAGGGGTCTGATGGAAATCAAATTACTCAAGGGCAGCCTGCCGAAATTGATTAAGGAAGGCGCTTATCGCCGGTTTTATATGCACCGTACGGGTCACTGGCTGGGTCTCGATGTACACGATGTTGGTGATTACAAGGTTGGCGAGCAGTGGCGTTTACTCGAACCTGGTATGGTGCTGACGGTTGAACCGGGGATATATATCCCCGCGCACTCAAAATCGGTAAATCGTAAATGGTGGAATATTGGTATTCGTATCGAAGACGACGTGCTGGTGACAGCCAATGGTTGCGAGGTGCTCACCAGGGCGGTGCCCAAAAATCCGGATGATATCGAGGCTTTAATGGCAGGTTAATTCGAATTCTATGCAGTATAAGCATAGGGAGCCTCTGATCAATTCATGAATGAACGCGTTGTGCCCAAAATGACCAATTTCTGCGT
>JBGUEB010000177.1:0-7381 GCA_041821565.1 Gammaproteobacteria bacterium
GACGACATTATCGTCGGTCGATTTATACCAGCCACTTTTAGCCTGACTGCAGTAGAGCAAGGGATGTTTGGCGGTAGTTGCCCATCGTTCGGCTATATTGGTGAAAGTTTTAGCTACAATGTTTTATACCCAGCCTTCAGGGTCACCGCGCTCGATGGGCAGGCAACGCCCAATATTACAACCAACTACACCGGGGACTGGGCCAAACTGGACGTTAACAGCGTCACCTTGACCACGCCAACCGAACTGTTCCAGGATGGCACAATACTCCTGACTAAAATGGCCTTAACCTATACCCAGGACGCCGACCTGTATACCTTCTCGGATAATGGCGACGGTAGTTTAACCTTCACTTTCGAAGACGATCAGTACGTGTACGACAAGGACGCGAATAGCGAAATAGGTGATTTCAATTCAGGCCTCGTGCTCGACATCACCGAAGTGAAAGATACAGACGACGTTACCAATGCGACTAATCTTGTGCTTAGCCCAATCCCCCTCAATATGCGCTTTGGCCGGCTCAGGATGGGTAATGTTCATGGTTCGGAACTATCTACACTGGATATGCCGATGCAGGTTGAATACCTGAACAGTTCCGGGGTTTACACAGTTAACAGCCTCGATGACTGTACGACCATAGACACCGCCCATCTGACGATTAGTGATAATATGAATCCACTCGCATCGTCTACGGCGACGGTAACAAACACGATGGCGATGGCGGGTGACCTGGGCGTGGGTTTCACGGCCCCGGGCACTGCCGGATTTACCGGTTACATGGATATCACCCCGGACCTGACTGCTTCACTTGATAGCTGGCTGCAATATGACTGGACCACCGCGACAGGGGCTTTCAACGAAAACCCGACCGCGCGGGCGACTTTTGGAATCTACAAGGGCAACGACGTCAATATCTACAAGTCGCAGGTATACCAGCAGTAGCACGCCATTGCAGTATGTCGCATCAACTAAAAAATTGAGTCATTCCCGTTCGATATCTAATCTTCAAATATAAAGATTGCGTCTTTCTCGCGCCACATTCACCCACCCCATTTTCCAGACTCATAGATCGATTCTTTGGCAAAATATTTGAACTAATTAATTTGCGGTTTATCCCTTGACAGTAATAAACCGCTTGATTAAAGTACGCGCACTCTCGCGGGGCCATAGCTCAGTTGGGAGAGCGCAACACTGGCAGTGTTGAGGTCGGCGGTTCGAACCCGCCTGGCTCCACCAGATTTACCTGGTACCACAGTGTCCCCATCGTCTAGTCGGCCTAGGACACCGCCCTTTCACGGCGGTAACAGGGGTTCGAATCCCCTTGGGGACGCCACTTATGCATAAAGAAAGAGGCCTTTAGGTCTCTTTTTTTATGCATATCTATTTATCGGGGACGTTATCAATATGAATAGTGTGCTTGAAATCACGGTACCGGTGTTTGGTATTGGTCTGATTGGCTATATTGCGACCCGGTTGGGGTGGTTTTCGGCACAGGCGGGAGAGGGTCTGGCGAAGTTTGTATTTGACTTTGCCATTCCAGGATTGTTATTACGCACATTTGCCAATGCCGATTTACCGGCGGATATGCCGCTTGATTTAATTGGTGCCTACTACCTGCCGGTTGCAGTCATCTATATTCTGGGCATGTTTGTCGCCAGGCAGGTATTTGCACGGCCTTTCAGCGGGCAGGTGATTACCGGGTTTTCCTTTTCCTATGGCAATGTGGTGATGCTGGGTTTGCCTATTGTGCTGCTAACCCTTGGCGACGAGGCTTCGCTGCCATATTTCATATTGCTGTCATTGCATGCGTTGTCGTTATTCACGATAACAACCGTGATGCTCGAATACAGTCGGCACCGCGATGCCAGCCGGCTAAAAATGATCGGCAGGATATTCCTCGGTTTGCTCAAGAACCCGATCCTGCTCGGTATTGTTGCTGGTATCACGTTGAATCGGCTCGGTCTGCCGCTCACCGGGGCAATCGATACCACGGCTGCCTACCTGCAAAATGCAGTTGCCGCCTGTTCGCTATTTGCGCTCGGCGCCTCGATGACGAAATATCACATCGTCGGTCAGCTCAAGCAATCAGTAGTGGTTGTTCTGGCGAAGAATATTATGTTACCGGGACTGGTTTTTCTCAGTTGCACGCAGCTTTTCGGATTAAGCCCGCACTGGACATTTGTCGCGGTTCTAATGGCGGCGCAACCAACCGGTATCAATGCCTATCTATTCGCTGAACGCTACAACACGGCCCAGGACCTCGCTTCTACCACGGTATTCCTGTCGACGACCCTTTCGTTACTGACCATTCCAGTTTTGCTGTACCTCTATGAAACCGGGTTGTTTCATTCGGGTTAATCCAGTCCTGCCAGGTGATGGTCGTCTGACGATCAAAAAATAGCCCGGATATCAATGGCACTTACTTAAGCCCAAAACCACCGTCATTGCGAGGAGCGAAGCGACGAAGCAATCTCCATACAACTGACTCCGGCCGGGGAGATTGCTTCGCTGCGCTCGCAATGACACGCTTAAGTAAGTGCCATTCAGCCCACATAGGTAAACCTCAGGGTTCGGGTTATTTCCTCTATAATTTGCATATATTGCGAGTTATTTCTGTTTAAAATCAATATATTCACTGATAGAGTTGATTTTATTTATAGTTTTCGTGCTATTGCGCTATAAATAACTAATACATTCAGCTCGAACATTGTAAGATAAATCGAAAACAGGGCCTGATTTTGATTCAAGACTATCTTTTCAAGATCCTGGCAGACCAGTGGACACGACTATTTGTCACCCTGGTTATGCTGGCGATGCTTGCTTATCAATTGTCAATAGCATTCTGGCAGTTTTACGCGGTGCCGAATTCGGCTGCCAGCGATTATCGAAGCCATGTGATTACCAGCGTCAGTTCCACCAGGCCTGAGCAAAGTTATCTCGAAAAGGCGCAGATTATCAGCCGCGCTTACTTATTTGGGAAACCCGAGGTGGTATCCGTCACCGCGGTAGAAGTTGCCGAAGCTCCCGAGACCAAGCTTAATTATAAATTAAGAGGGATTTATTATTCGACCGTGGGGCGATTGGCTTCAGCTATTGTCGAGATCAAGACGAACGATAGTCAGTACTACCGTCTCGACGATGAACTCGCGGAAAACATTATCGTGGCAGCTATCGAACGCGATCATATATTGATAAACCGCTATGGAAAGATTGAACGACTCAACCTTGAAAAGCCGGTCTTATCCAGTAGTCAACAGTCGGGAAATAGCCGTAGTAATGCCACCTCTTCGGCTAACTCAAGCGCCTTATTGCGGAGTTACAAAAAACGTTACGCCAGCAACCCAATGTCGTTGGCAACGCGTTTTCAGGCCATTCCAGTGCGCCAAAATGGTCAGAACATTGGTTTCAGGCTAAAGGCCCTGCGCGGGGAAAGCCTGTTGAAAAAGCTTAATTTTCAGGATTCAGACGTGTTTACCCAGGTGAATGGCATCGGTCTTGATAAACCTTTCCAGGCACTCGATGCATTGAGGTCGTTGACTACTTCGAGCGAAGTTTCGGTGACAATATTGCGTAATGGCATCGAAGAAACCATGAATTTCGACCTGTAGTGTTCTAAATTATTAATTATTAAATGAATAAAACCCTGTCCCTTATGTTCCGCTTTTTAGGCGCACAGATATTGTGTTTGCTGCTAATGGTTGGGTCTGCAAAGGCAGAAGATGTCACCCTCAATTTCAGCGATGCAGACCTGGTCGCGGTGATAAACAGTGTTTCACAAATTACCGGTAAAAACTTCATTATCGACCCGCGCGTCAAGGGCAAGGTAACGGTTATTTCTTCCAAGCCGCTCAATGAAGATGAGGTTTACAACGTATTCCTGTCTATCCTGCAGGTGCATGGCTTTGCCACGGTTCCGACCGAAAACGCAATTAAGATCATCCCCGACGCTACCGCGAAGCAAAATGCAGCACCTTTCGCGAGTCGCGATGGTGACCCGGAAGATCAACTGGTCACACGCGTGTTAACAATTAACTACATCAATGCCGCGCAACTGGTTCCCATATTAAGGCCGCTGGTGGCCCAGCAAGGGCATCTTGCAGCCTATGCGACTACTAATGTACTCATCATTTCCGACCGCGCGTCGAATATAAAGAGGATTGACCGAATCATTGCCGAGATGGATCGCAAGAGTGATTCCGAAATAGAAATCATCAAGCTCAAACATGCCTTCGCTGCCGAGGTGGTGCGGCTGTTGGCGAGCCTGAATGCTATTGGGGGCGATGCGAAAAACCAGGCCCAGGGCCGGGTCATGTTTACCGCCGATGAACGTACCAACAGCATTCTTCTCAGTGGTGAAAAATCAAAAAGATTGAGATACCGGGCGATTATTGCCGATCTCGATTCACCGGTTGCATCATCGGGCAATACCCACGTGGTCTATTTACGCTATGCAAAAGCATCAAATATTGCCGAGATATTGACTAAGGTAGGGCAGGAAGTAATAAAAGGCGAGTCGATTAACTCGGATAATTTTAAATCCGGTGCTAATCTGGATGCGGTTAGCGTCCAGGCAGATGAAACTTCGAATGCATTGGTAATTACTGCTCCAGCCTCGGTGTTTCCGTCACTTCGGGCCGTCATTCAACAACTCGATATCCGACGCGCACAGGTACACATTGAAGCTATCATTGCCGAGGTTTTACTCGAAACGTCCCTGGAGTACGGTGTGCAGTGGCTAATCGATGGTACTAACAGCGGCAATGCTGCCCTGGCCTCAAAGTTTAGCGGCAAGGGAAGCCCCATCGATGGTCTCATTCCCCCTGACGGTGGCGACGGCGGCATTGGCAGTATTAGCGATGGCCTGTCTTTAGTGATGGGAAGCGTGGGGGGCTCGGGTATAGATTTCGTCACCCTGATCCAGGCGCTGGCGGGTAATTCCGATTCCAATTTATTATCAACGCCATCGCTGGTTACACTGGACAATGAGCCGGCCGAACTCATCGTTGGTCAAAATATACCTATCGTCAGCGGCGAGTCGAGTACGACTACAGGCGATCTCAACAATCCTTTTAGAACTATCGAGCGGCAAGACGTCGGTGTCAGCCTGAAGGTAACGCCGCAAATCAACGAAGGTAACACGATTACGATGCAAATCGAACAGGAAGTATCCAGTATCAGTTTAACCTCAGTCATTGCCAGCGATGTCGTCACCAATAAACGCCAGATCAAAGCGACTATTCAGCTTGAGGATGGTGAATTGCTGGTGTTAGGAGGCTTGATAGATGACGTGGTGCTCAACCAGGTGCAAAAAGTACCGCTCCTTGGCGATATCCCGGTTATCGGCCAATTATTTCGATCGACTACGAAGTCTAATAAAAAAAATAACCTGCTGGTATTCATTCGAGCCACGATCATCAAGGATCCCGATATAGCCCGCTCCTTGAGTCATCGCAAATATAATTATATGCGCGACACGCAATTGCTGAATAATGAAGATTTAGATGTCAACGACAAGGCGATACTGGCGCCATTGGAGTCTTATGAATAGACAGAAACGGTGTCGGTGTGATTCTTCGATTAAATCGAGCTGGATTGCCACAGACGGAACCCGCAAAGAATGTAAAAAATAGCCCCGACACAAGGCCGGGGAAATTTTTTACCTATCCACACTTCCTATGGCGCTGTTTTGGAGACTATGCCTCTAAAGCGGGATTCTTGTGGCGGTCATTACTGACCACGCCAAACTAGTAGAGCGATCTAAAGTAGACCTTTACACCGAACAACTAATTATCCATGATCTAAAATGTAAATACATCACTCAAATAGGGTAAATTAATTACTATTTCGATCTAATTTGTTTATTTTTTAACATGCCATTTATTATCGATTTGAAAACGATGGTTACCACTGAATTGAACTTCATGTGGAATAAAGAGACTTGTGGTACATTGTAATCATGGCCTTATAGCGACTAACTACACAGGATCAACGTTTGAAAACAGTCATAGTTACCGGAGGCGCCGGGTTCATTGGTTGCGCCGTCATTCGGCACCTGGTTGCCAATAGTGGCTACCGGATCGTCAACCTGGACAAACTCACATATGCCGGCAACCTGGAGTCCCTGGTATCGATCGAATCCGATCCTCGCTATGTATTTAAACAGGCCGACATTTGTGACAAGGATGCTGTTGAAGCAATTTTTAACGAGTATCAGCCAATTGCGATTATGCATCTCGCCGCGGAATCGCATGTCGATCGCTCGATTGACGGGCCGGCGGATTTTATCAATACCAATATTGTCGGCACCAGCGTATTGCTGGAAGTGGCCAGGGTTTACTGGAGTGGTCTCGTCGATAAAACAGGCTTTCGTTTCCACCATATCTCGACCGACGAGGTATTTGGATCACTGGGATCAAACGGGTTGTTTACCGAGACCAGTCCCTATCAACCTAATTCTCCCTATTCGGCCAGCAAGGCCTCGTCTGACCACCTGGTTCGTGCCTGGTTTGAGACCTATGGCTTGCCGGTAGTGATTACCAATTGCTCAAACAACTACGGCCCTAATCAGTTCCCCGAAAAACTGATTCCGCTGGCTATATTGAATGCACTGCAGGGAAAGCCTTTACCAATCTACGGCAAAGGCGATCAGATCAGAGACTGGCTTTATGTCGACGACCATGCGCGTGCGCTTTGCCTGGTGATGGAGCAGGGCGTGCTGGGTGAAACCTATAACATTGGCGGGCACAATGAAAAAGCCAACCTCGAAGTTGTCACCAGGCTTTGTCAAATCCTCGATCAAAAAGTCGATCAACATCCTGCCGGTGTGTCGCGTTTCGAAGAATTAATTACCTTTGTCACCGATCGACCCGGCCACGACCAGCGTTATGCAATAAACGCGGGCAAGATACAAAAAGAGCTTGGCTGGGTGCCACAGGAAACCTTTGAAACCGGCCTCGCGAAAACCATCGACTGGTACCTGGATAACCAGGCCTGGTGCGACCATGTGCGTGATGGCAGTTACCAGGGCGAACGACTCGGCCTCGCTGTCGACGACCTCGCCATCGACAACAAGGAATCAGCATGAAAGGCATAGTCCTGGCAGGCGGGTCGGGCACCCGGCTGCACCCGATTACGCTCAGTATTTCGAAGCAATTAATTCCGGTTTATGACAAACCAATGGTGTATTACCCTCTCAGCACGCTGATGATGGCTGGCATTAACGAAATATTGGTGATCTCAACGCCGCAGGATACACCTCGCTTCGAGCAGTTACTCGGCGACGGCAGCCAATGGGGGATTAAGCTGCAATACGCGGTACAACCGAATCCCGATGGCCTGGCACAGGCATTCCTCATCGGCGAAGAGTTTATCGATGGTGATC
>JBGUEB010000178.1:0-7264 GCA_041821565.1 Gammaproteobacteria bacterium
ATCGACCTTTCTCTATTGGTGCAACAACAGACATCCCGAGTGGATGAACTGCGCGTTGCGAAATATGAGGATATTCTTGCAGGCAATCCTGATTTAACTTTGATTCATGGCCACGCGAGCTTTAAAAACAGCACAACCCTGATAGTAATGAAAAACGATGGTGAGGAAATTGAAATTGAAGCTGATCGTTTTTTTGTTGCAACCGGCTCGAAACCAGCAATTCCCCCCATCGATGGATTGGCCGACACGCCTTACTGGACTTCAACCGAGGCTTTGTTTTCCGAGCAACTACCCGAACATCTGTTGGTAATAGGCTCCTCCGTGGTTGCGGTTGAACTCGCGCAGGCGTTTCGCCGGCTTGGCTCCAGGGTAACAATTCTGGCGCGCCATTCATTGTTGTATCGTGAAGATCCATTGCTAGGCCGGGAATTGAAACGGGCCTTTGAAGACGAGGGGATTCGTATTTTAGAAGATACGCAGGCTAGCCATGTCAGATACAGTCAAAATAAATTCTTGCTGGAAACCTCGTCAGGAAAACTGGAGGGAGATCAGCTGTTAGTTTGCACAGGCCGCCGGGCTAATACGGATGACCTGAATCTGCATGGTATTGGCGTTGAACTTGCGCGCAATGGTTCAATCATCGTAGATGATCATTTGCAAACCAGTGTTGCGGGCATCTATGCTGGCGGTGATTGTACAATATTACCGCAGTTCGTTTATGTCGCGGCTGCCTCCGGAACCCGGGCAGCGGTCAACATGGCCGGCGGAGATGCTTCGATAAATCTATGCGCGATGCCCGCCGTGATTTTTACCGATCCGCAGGTCGCGACCGTTGGGCTCAGTGAGGGGCAGGCGAAAGCAAACAAAATCGAGACTGATTATCGGCTACTGGCGCTTGAACACCTGCCCAGGGCGCTGGCTAATTTCGATACCACTGGCTTTATCAAACTGGTCGTTGATGCCGAAAGCCATCGGTTGCTGGGTGCGCAGGTGATCGCGCATGAAGGCGGGGAAATTATCCAGAGTGCAGCGCTCGCAATCCGCAATCAAATGACAGTTGAAGATCTTGCCGACCAGCTCTTTCCTTATCTAACCATGGTAGAGGGGTTAAAACTCTGTGCGCAAACATTTGCTAAGGATGTTACCCAGTTATCCTGTTGTGCCGGCTAGCACGGAGGCCTCAGTTGGCGGGCTCCTGTTTTATACAATGCATTAACAGGCAACTTTCAGCAGCGTCTTCAGACTCTATCTGCACCGTAATGTGGTTCAGATTTTCCTGCTGTTGAAGTTGTTTGCTAATCAGGTCCAGAAGATGATCGTGGGTATGAAAGTGCATGCTTGTTAACTAGTTTCCTTCAAACCAATGGCTTGTTCTATTAGCGAAGTAAACCAGCGATAACATCACAGGTACTTCTACGAGGACGCCAACAACAGTGGCCAGGGCAGCGCCAGAATGCAGGCCAAATAGTGAAATAGCGACAGCCACCGCCAGCTCAAAGAAGTTAGAGGTAGCGATCAGGGAAGCCGGTGCTGCAATACTATAGGGAAGCCTGAGCGATTTGGCAGCAATATAGGCGATGGCAAAAATGCCATAGGTTTGGATCAGCAATGGAATCGCTATTAGCACAATGGTTTGTGGTTGTAGCAGGATGGTCTGCGCCTGAAAGCCAAACAGTAAAACCACGGTACATAACAAACCAACCACCGACCAGGGTTTGGCCACAGACAGAAAGCGATGAATGCCGTCGCTAGAGGTGTTTTTCTGCAAGTGATGTCGGGTCAGTACACCTGCGACCAGGGGGAGTACGACATACAGGACTACTGACAGCAAAAGAGTCCCCCAGGGTACCTGGATATCACTAACACCCAATAAAAAAGCGGTTATAGGCGCAAATGCGAAAATCATAATAATATCGTTCACCGAGACTTGCACCAGGGTGTAATTCGGGTCACCTTTGGTTAGCTGGCTCCAGACGAATACCATTGCGGTACAGGGGGCCACGCCGAGCAGTATCATCCCCGCGATGTATTCATTCGCAGACTGTGGATCTACCCAGTCGGCAAAAAAACCCTTGAAGAAAAGCCAGCCTAATGCGGCCATGGTGAATGGTTTAATCAACCAGTTGATCACCAGTGTGAGGATCAGTCCTTTGGGTCGCTTACCGACATCTTTGATAGAGCCGAAATCGATCTGCACCATCATCGGATAAATCATCACCCAGATAAAAATAGCGACGACCAGGTTAACGTGGGCAAATTCAATCTCAGCAATGATCGCGAAAAAACCCGGTGCCAGATTCCCAAGCAAGACACCGACCACAATGCACAATGCCACCCAGAGAGAAAGATAACGTTCAAACAAGCCCATTAGAATCCCCTCCAGGCGATACGCAGTAATACAATGAGTAGTTCATAATTCGATCCTCGATAATCATAATATTAAATTTCTAACAGTAATTTGCCGCGCGATCTGGCCTGTCATTCATGCGCGACAAGTTAGCCAGGTTTTTTTTAAGAAAGGCTTTATTCGCTTCACTTGTCGCCTCTAGTACGGACTTGACCCAGGCCGGTAATGTGGGGTTAATTCGGTAAAAGACCCACTGCCCCTGTTTTCGATCAAGCAGTAATCCAAACTGGCGCAGTTGTGCAAGATGCCTGGAAATCTTGGGTTGAATCTCATCCAGGGCCTGGGTGAGTTCACAAACACACAACTCTTCTTCACGCTCGACAAGCATCAGGCATCGAAGCCTGGTTTCGTCTGACAGGCATTTGTAAAATTGGACTGGATTCATTATTTTTTGCCGCTGAAATAATATATGAAATATTGTATATACGATTAATCATATATGCAATTCTATGTACTAAGGAATGAAGTAATTTTGAAGGATTATGAAAATATTAAGGCCATTTATTTATGGGCAAAAATTGGCGCCGAAGAAAGATATCGGGGCATTGGGAGTGGGAACAAAGAGGCCGGTGACAACTGGTAGCCTTTCACAGTCGTCACTGACTCCTTCAGGTTTTTTCGTTCTTCCTTTACACTGGCTGGCACGAATACACTTGATCGCGATATGACGACCCACATCTCGGACCAAAACATGTTTCAGCGCTTCCTGCACTCACAGGTATCAGGCAGCCTTATCCTTATTGCGACGACGATTGTTGCCCTGGTATGGGCAAACTCGCAGTGGGGGGATTTCTACAGCGAGTTATCGCATACTTACCTGGGTGTGCATTTCGGCGACTGGAGTTTCGAGCTGTCGCTATCACACTGGATCAAGGATGGTTTGATGGCGATATTCTTTTTCGTCGTCGGGCTTGAAATCAAACGTGAGATAGTCGTCGGAGAACTATCCAGCCTGGACCGGGCAATGCTACCCGTCTGTGCGGCACTAGGTGGTGCGATCGTGCCTGCTGCTATCTATGCTCTGGTGAATACCAGCGGTGAGGCTGCGGCCGGTTGGGGTATCCCGATGGCCACCGATATCGCCTTCGCCCTGGGCGTGTTGTCGATGTTCGGCTCGCGCGTGCCCCTGGGACTGAAAATTTTTCTGACCGCGCTGGCGATCGCGGATGATCTCCTGGCGGTTGCGGTTATCGCCGTGTTTTATACCCCTGATCTCAATATTGGCATTTTACTCTTCGCTGTTATTCCGCTGGGACTAATGATTTTGCTCGGCCGTGCCGGCGTTCGGGCGACCTGGATTTATTCCTTGCTGGCCTTCATTGTCTGGCTGGACGTACTGGGCTCCGGGGTACACGCAACCATTGCCGGTGTACTGGTGGCAATGGTAATTCCGGTTCGACCGGCAATCGATCCGGCTGAATTCACCGAGAAGACGTCACTACTACTGGCTAAGATAACTGGCGAGGACAATTCGCTGGATGCTTTGATTCATGATGCCGAACGGCGTGAAAAGCTGGAGCAACTCAGCCTCGCGGTCGAAGACGCGATTCCACCGGCGATCGCACTGGAAAACAGTCTGCACCCGTTACAGTCGTTCGTCATTTTGCCGCTGTTCGCACTGTTTAGCGCCGGGGTCGCCTTTAGCCCGGAGAACCTGGCCGGATTTCCAAGCGGCGCGAGCCTCGGGGTAATCCTCGGCCTGGTCGTCGGTAAACCGGCGGGCGTGCTGATCGCGAGCTGGCTGGTGATCAAATTTGCCAAAATAGATTTAATCGATGTAACGCTAGCGCAGCTAATTGGTGCGGGTTGCCTGGCCGGCATTGGGTTCACGATGTCGATATTCGTTAGCGAACTGGCGTTCACTTCGGACGCTATCATCGATCAGGCCAAAGTGGGCATCCTGGTTGCGTCGGTTACTGCCGGCATACTGGGTGCTATTGTGCTCAATTTCGCGTTGCCCGACTGATATTTTTAGCCGGCGGTATTTAAAAAAGTAAAATAGCTAATAATGCTACCAGGAAAAGGGTAAATGCTACGAGTAGAAAGGGCGGATTTTTAATCACGGTTAGACCTCCACGAATACCGGTATTGATTATTGCCTCCGTTTTTAACATGGATACTGCACTCGGCGCATCGCCCGTATGGGGTAAACGCGTACATTTTTTATGGGAATTGCTGAGTATATCAATTGGCTTAGGGAACACATATCATCCCGATCTACTTCTCGATCCCGTAACGTTTCATCTTTTCCCAAAGATTTTTACGTGAGATTCCCAGGTGGTCTGCGGCCTGGTTAATTTTGCCACCATTTTCGGCCAATGCACTGCTGATAGCCTGGCGCTCTGCTTCTTCAATCGTTTGCTTCAGTGTCGTTGTGTTCATGTCGAGACTGTCGATTTCCTCGGTCAGCAGATCGACGGAACCTATCCAGGGTGCATCACACAGGGCCACAGCTCTTTCAATAATATTCTTTAGTTCACGAACGTTTCCTGGAAATGGCATGGACTGAAGCTGTAATTCGGCCTGTTTTGACAGCCCTTTAATATTACTTCCAGTTTTTGTCGCCAGTTCATTTACAAACAATCTGGCAAGATAGATTATGTCTTCCGGTCGCTTGCGCAAGGGCGGAACATCCACATGGATTACATTCAGCCGCCAATAGAGGTCTGTCCGAAATTCCTGCTTCTTAAGGGACTCTTCCAGTGCTACCTGGGTTGCGGCAATGATCCTGACATCGAGAGTGATCGGCTCCGCGCCTCCGACACGTTCGATCTCACGCTCCTGTAACACACGGAGTAGTTTGACCTGTATATCGGGCGATACTTCGGCAATTTCGTCAAGAAAAATAGTCCCTCCCTGGGCTTGTTCAAATCGTCCTATGCGTCGCTGTGTTGCACCTGTGAAAGCACCTTTCTCGTGACCAAAGAGTTCACTCTCAATCAAGCTGGATGACAGCGCAGCACAGTTGACCTTGATCATAGGTTTGTCGGCGCGAAGACTGTTGTTGTGAATTAGTGTCGCGACTACTTCTTTTCCAACGCCGGATTCACCAGTGATTAATACCGAGCTATCACTCTTGCTGAGGCGTGCTACCAGCCTCTCTAGCTTACGCATCGCGGAACTCTTACCGAGGCGCCCGCTGCCTGGTTTGAATCGATTGTGATCGTCAGTGTTCAATGTTAAATGAGTATCGCCAATACGGGATAGATGTTGCTCCACTTTCTTAATGAAGTCGCTGATATCAAAAGGTTTGGTTAGATAATCGAGCGCGCCTGCTTTAACCAGACTAACCGCGTCTGATACATCACCGTAGGCTGTCATGAGGATAACCGGGATGCCGGGGAAACAGTTGGTAATATGGGAAAATAGTTCGATACCTGTACCATCCGGCAAGCGAATGTCGCTAACCACAAGGTCGATATCTCCTTTTTTTAATTCATTTCTGGCACTGGCCGTGTCACCCACGGCTCGCACAGTGATGCCGTCGAGGTGCAGCCTGTCTTCGAGTGACATACGCATGATTTCATCATCCTCAACAAGCAGCACACAGTAATCACTGTAATCGTCATTTTTTAACTCTTGCTGCAGTTTGTCTTGCATCAGGCTGCCTTTACACTTAGCACTGGTACAGTAACGTGGAACGTGGTTCCATGATCCTTCTCACTTTCTACTTCTATGATTCCCTGCATACTCTGGACCAGACGATACACCACCCACAACCCTAATCCAGTTCCATTGGGTTTGGTTGTGAAAAAAGGGTCGAACAGTTGATTTCTTATACTGGCGGGAATGCCAGGACCGCTATCGCTGACTTCGATGACGAGGAATTCCTCTTCCTGATACATATCGAAAATGATCACGCCGCTATCGGGAAGTATCTCCAACGCATTTTTTAGAAGATTAAAAACGATCTGTTCGAGTTTAGCGGGGATATTGAGACCTTTGTCAGCACGGTTGTTCCAGATGACTTCTATATCCTTGTCCCCAATTTCTGCGGTTATGAGATCCCGTAGTTTATCGATGTGTTCGATATTCACGCTTTCACCGCTCTCTTCAATCTTAAGTCCAACCAGCAGGTTATGAACGATGTCCTTGATCCTGTGCAGGCCCTGATCGATAACCGGTAGATAACGATCTACCAGTTTTTGATCGTTAGGATGCTTTTGTAATGTGTCGATACAGTTCAGAAGTCCGGCAAGAGGGTTGTTAACCTCATGCGCAACACCAGCAGTGATGCGACCAAGGGCAATCAGTTTTTCGCTCATCGCTATTTCCTCTTCGAGCATCTTTTTTTCCGCCAATTCCGACATGATCTGATTGAAGGTGATGCTGAGACGGCCGATTTCATCTCCGCCCTTTACTGCTACCGGTGCAAAATCGGCCATCTCGCCTCGACCGACCGCCTCCAGTCCCTGGGTAACTGCTGTGAGAGGCTTGACCATGCGTCTGGAAACCATGGTGCCCAGAACACTACCGATAATGACGAAACAGAATACCAGCAGAAGAACGATGAGCGCGGAACTTTTAGCCTTTTCATATAATCGGGCGACGGATAATCGAACTCGAACCATACCCATGTATTTTTGGTCGGAAAAGAAAGGGACAACGCCCTCAACAAAACCTGCTTCGGAAAAACCGCCTCTGCTTAAGACGATGGGCTTTCTTGCGTTCATGGCCTGCTTTAAGAGTTCTCGTTCGGTTTTACTCGTGGGTGAATAAATAAGTCCCAGTGGGTTTTCAGCGGGTTGAAGATGTGCCTGAACGAGCCCATCTGCATCGAGTATCATCGCCGTGATGATTTCGTGATCTGCTCCGGATCCTGCTCTACTGGCGCCTGTATTCTTCAGGCTTTGGTAG
>JBGUEB010000179.1:0-7158 GCA_041821565.1 Gammaproteobacteria bacterium
GTGGTATTCTGAACGATGGTTCCCGCCTTTCCGACTGCATAGACGATAGCTCCGTTACCGTCCACACCGTTGAACTTGTCGGTCGAGGGCGAACTGTGGAGTAGTGAACAGGCAGTGGTGTTTTCATCGTATAAAAAAATTCCACTCTGATCAGGGTTGGGTGCCTTGTCTTTACCCGCTAGATATACACTGCCACTGCCATCTCCCCACATGCGTTCGATATCGACATTAAGTACATTGCAGCTTGTTTGCTTCGTCCAAATCCCGCCAGCCTTCTGGTACCGATACAGGTCACCGTCTTTTTCTACCGCGTAAAAATGGGTCAGATTTCCCCAGGCTGATCTCAATTCATTACCGCCAACACCTGCGGCAGCGGACATGTCGATCCAGGCACCATTATACATCCAGAGCGTGCCATTTTTACCGACGATCCAGACTTCTGTGCTAGAAAGGGCCCACACGCCGCGCAAGTCGTTCCCGGTTGGTGAGGCCGGTACCATCGGCGCCCAGACGGTACCGTCATAGTATAAAACCGTGCCCGACTTACCAACTGCCCAGGCTTCGCCAGAAGCCAAAACCGTAATATCTCGAAGTTCATTACCTCCAGGCGCGGTATAGACATTTGTCCAGGAAGTGCCATCGTAGTGATAAATACTACCGTTTTTACCGACAGCGAACACATTGTTATCGCTATTACCTGAAATTGCCTTGAACTCTTCGTTGTCGGCGGCTATTTTTATCGTCTCACAGGTAAGGCCTGGGCCTGGTCCGCCGCCGCCGTTACATTGCGGGTGGTCAGGATCACAAATGCCATCTATTGTAGAATCGTCATCAATTTTCAAATCACCACCAGTCGACGTAAGGTCACCGACTACAGTGGCACTCTTGTGTACTGTAATATCACCAGATGCGGTCAAGTTGATGTTGACGATTTCGTCACCGTCAATATGGCCTTTATTGGCAAAAACGTCCATTGTGTATATACCCGCGGCATTAACTGGTCCCCCAAAGTCATCCACTTTGAACTCGGCAGTAACGGTAAGAGTCACTGGTGCGGAGAGGGTTACCGTATCACCTTGTACGATCTGGAGGTTGCCCGCGCAGGTATAAGGCCCCCCTACCGGACCGGTACAGTTAGAAAATGGACCAAGCCCGGCATCAGCAGCAGCGGGCAATGTATAGTTGACTGCATATGCATTAAAACTAACCAACCAGGTTACTACTAACAGAAAAGTCAGGGAAAAAAGGCGTAGGGGCGTAATCATTGATACATGATAGGGATTTTTCTGGTGGTGATACCTTTGCTTCATTTGCTATCCAGAGAATATGTTCGTCATTAGAGTGACATCACGGGAGACTTTGACAGGGTAATTTCCAAACCTTGGCTAAAGTATAATCCACTATCTGCCAAGTGGCGGCTTAACTACAGTACTCCGTCAATGTTCTATTAAATAATTACACCCGCAACATCACGTTCTCTAAAGCTGTACTCCCACTATAAATCTACACCAGGAGAAGAGTTTAGTTGCAAATTGACACCGAATACCGGATAAATGGTTACATTTAGAAGATAAATTCGACCAATTAACAATAATTTAGCGCGGATATCCCAGAATTCGAATTAACTCGATTTGACCGCTTTGGGCCGTTACAATATCGATTATTCGGTCCTGGTCTCGGAATTCTATCGTTAAGCCCAGGATTGCCTTGTGAGGAGAAGAATGATGGCAACACAAAAAGTTACCCATATCAGCGCGCTCAAAGCCTGTGAAATTATCCAAAATGAACCCAAAGTAGCCTTTATCGATGTCCGATCGGATATGGAATTTCTGTTCATTGGGCATCCAGTAGGCTCGGTCAACATCCCCTGGATTGATCAACCCGATTTCGAAATAAACCCGCATTTTGTGCGCGATGTACGAAAACTCGTTCTTGGTGGTGTGATCGACTCAACGGAACATCATAGTGTGCCGGTATTACTAATATGTCGCAGTGGCAATCGCTCCGATGAGGCAGGCAAGTTACTCGTCGAAAATGGTTTCCATCGCGTGTACAACATCGAACAGGGATTCGAAGGCGACCTCAATGACGAACACAAGCGCAGCACACTCGGGGGCTGGCGCTTTGATGGTTTGCCATGGGAGCAGTGTTAGCAGTCTGTTGGACTTTAAAAATTCATGCGGTTATAGGCGTCCAGTGCGGCTACCTTGTAGGCCTCAGCCAGGGTCGGGTAGTTGAATACAGTTTGCACAAAGTAATCGAGGGTTCCACCCAATGCGATCACGGCCTGGCCAATGTGTACCAGCTCGGTCGCTCCCTCGCCAACGATATGGACACCGAGTAGCTTCTGGGTTTCGATCGAAAACAGCATTTTCAGCATGCCTTCCCTGAGACCGAGGATTTGACCGCGCGCCGTCTCTCTAAACCGCGCAATGCCAATTTCGTAGGAGATCCCTTTTGCAGTACATTCCTTCTCGGTTAGACCTACCATACTAATTTCGGGTACTGAATATATCCCATAGGGAAACAACTCGGGCTGACTGTGTACTTCTGCATCGAATGCGTGGCAGGCAGCGGCCCTGCCCTGTTCCAGCGATGTGGAGGCCAGACTCGGGAAACCAATAACGTCACCGGCCGCGTATATATGCTCAATATTGGTCTGGTAGTTTTCGTTTACGGTGATTCGACCGCGATTGTCGATTTCTACTCCGACGTTTTCGAGTGCTAAATCATCGGGACCGGTTACACCCTGTCGTCCGGCCGCGAATAGTACCGTATCGACGAGAAGACTTTTACCGCTTTTAAGACTGCAGATAACCTTTCCATCGTCCCTTTTATTGATTGATTTGAGCTCCTCGTTGAGTCTCAGGCTGATATTGCAATCGCGCAAATGATGAATGAATTCCTCGACAATCTCCTTGTCGACGAAACCAAGTATGTAGTCATTCGACTCCAGTATGGTGACTTCGATATCGAGTGCCTTGTAAATTGTGGCGTACTCCATGCCAATAACTCCGCCACCAACAACCAGCAATTTTTTCGGAATTGTTTGCAGGTTTATGATTTCATCGCTATCGATGATGCTTTCGCCGTCGAATGGAATACTGTCCGGACGTCTAGTCCTGGTGCCCACACAGATTAGAAACTTGTCAGCGCTATACTCGGCGAAGGTGCCTTCAGAATCTTCGACTGCAATCGTATGCTCATCTTTGAAACGAGCATGGCCATACATAATATCAACATTGTTTCGCATCAACTGATGCAGGATAATTTCAACTTCGTGAGAAAGCGTGCTTTGCAGGCGTTGGGTTAGATCTTGCGCGGTAATATTCTCTTTTACCTTATAACTACGACCGTAGATGCCGCGTTGTCGCCAGCCCGACAAAAACAGGACTGTTTCTCGCAGGGTTTTACTCGGAATCGTGCCGGTATGTACTGATACACCACCGACAACCGCATTCTTTTCCACCAGTAAAACACTTTTGCCCAGCTTGGCAGCCTGGATAGCGGCACGTTTTCCGGCGGGGCCGCTACCAATGGCAATAAAATCATAATGTGTAGTCAAGATCTCTCTCCCATATTTGCATTCTAAACCAGGGTCAGAAGCAGATTGCTATCTGTTGATATCGTTCCAGATACCACCCATAGTTCGTGGTATTGGTCGATTTGCCTTTAATTCTTCGGGCAGTTGTCGAATCTGTTCGACAGCTTCTGTTCGATCATCGTACTCACCATAAATCACCCCAAACAAGATAGAGCCATTTCTCCTGGTTGGGTAAATTTTGATCTGCGCTATGTCGATATCCAGTTTCTTCAATTTTTCCAGATATCTATGATAGGTGACGTCGGTAGAATCACCAAACCCCAAGGACATAATTTGAATCGTAGAGCGATTTTTATCAATTTGCCTGATCCAGCTCAGGGTATCTCCGAGCTCTTGTTGAAAACGTAGGGAATAGCTGCCTGTGCTTTCGAGCAATGATTCTTCGACCCCCTTAATCCGGGTATCCAGCGCTGGCTGTTCGGGCTGTTCCGCTTTAGCCGATACGTATAGTTGATCTGGTTCTGCATCAGTATCCGGGGCTAATTGATTAACTGATTCCACTTCAACCGGAATAGCGGGTTGCGGGGTTTCACTCGGCTCGGCTATTACTGCCTTGTGGACCGGCTCCAGGTTTTCTGGACTATCGACTATGGATTCTACAACATCATTCGAACTAATCGACTCGACAATTTCGGGTTCGATAGCGGTCACTATCTCTTTCTGCCCTTCGGGCTTCAGGAACCCGTAAGCCACTGCGGCCACCAGGAGTAGAGTTAGCATTATACCGACTACAATTCTGCTATTACTTTTAGTCTCGAGTTTCAGATTCTGAGTAATCTTGTTTTCTTGTTGAGTGGCGACCTCCGCCACTTCGCCAATTACACCCCTGCAGTTTTTAATTTGCTTTGAGACCCCAGCTGGAATCAGTAGCGGCTTCAATGGATTGTCTGGAAACAGGTAAAAACCAAGAAAAGCTTCAATTTCCGCTGCGTTATAGGGCAATAATTGAAAACTTTTTACCTCGAGTTGGTGTTGCTGGGCAAATTGGCGAACTTCGTTAAAACTATCGGTGCTCGCGGCAATGATCAAATTTAATTTCTTATCAATTCCATCGGTGACCCAACTTTGAAATAACGCGTGCCTGGCCTTGTTGGAGGCAAGCTCGAAGTGATCCGCGATGATTAATTCACCATCTTTTGCTGTCTCCATTAATTTACTGATCTCGCCGGCATCCCGGCCCTGCTCCGGTTTCGACCCGGTTATCCTTGATTTAGCCCCGGCAGCATCGGCCTTGAAATCGATCCAGTGAATGTTATCGTGATCAAAGCGTTTTGAAGTTAGTTCGCGCAATAGCCAGCTCTTACCGACAGACTGTTCTCCATAGAGCAAAAACAATGATGAGGTATTACCGATTTCACGGACAAAATCCTCCATCAGGTTGGCCGTTTGCCTGATGAGAAAAAACTGGTTCCCAGTCAGATGATTATTTTGGGCAGGTTTCACGGCATCCTATGGTATTTACATCAAAGTAGTCGATATTCCGCTATAGTTTAAGCGGGGTTATCATGCTCTGGTTAATCTAATCCAGTCACGTATAATCTCGACAGATTTTAATTCGAGTCGAGATCAAGGCAACATTATTTTGACCGGATGTCGGGAATTAGCAACCACTATTATGCATCGTATCAAAATCTGCAGTATTGAAGTCAATGGCGACTAACTCATGAACAAAGCGAATTATGGCTTCGATGACCTGACCACTATCCAGCAAATCATTCAGCAATCGGCCGAATCGAGCCTGAATCCCTATTTCAGCCAATCTACCGCCAACTTCAAAAACGATGGTTCGATTGTTACCGAGGCCGACATTGCAATGCAAAATGCGATGACTACCGCCTTACGGTCGCTCTATCCTGCGGTTTTAATGCTCGGCGAAGAAATCTCCGAGCAGGAACAAATCGATGTAATACAGTCCGGGCAGGATTACTGGTGCCTCGATCCCCTCGACGGCACGAATAACTTCCATCACACGCTACCCCTGTTTTCGGTTTCCCTGGCCCTGATCAGTAACAGTGAAATTATACTGGCGATTGTCTATGACCCGGTACGCAAGGAATTTTTCTCGACACTCAAAGGCCATGGGCTATGGATTAACAACAGTAAAGCGCCCCGGCCAGGGCAACCCGAATCAATGGCTAAATCGATCGCCATGGTCGATTTCAAAAGACTTCATGTGGATCTCAGAAGGCCACTAGTCGAACAACCACCCTATAAATCACAGCGAAACATCGGTACCTGCGCGCTGGAATGGGCGTGGTTAGCCGCTGGCCGCGTACAGTTGCTATTACACGGTAGCGAAAGATTCTGGGACTATGCGGCCGGCTACCTGCTTGCCTCCGAGGCAGGCGGATGCAGCGAAACTCTTGAGGGCGAGTCTGTTTTTATCGGCGGTCTTTCGCCACGTTCAGTAGTTGCTGCCAGCAATGCCCAGTTATTTGAGCAATGGACAGACTGGATAAGGCAGGCCTGAAAACTTCTGCTGTGCCGAATCATCAGTGGCTAATGTCATTACGAAATCTTTCAGTTATGTTTCTGGCCTGGCTCGCATTGCTCGCTTCGAGCCAGCTCCTTGCAGGTGATACTCTTCGCATCGTTAGTCAGAACATGAATCGTTTCTTCGACAATATCGATGATGGCAATAATGAAAAAATAGTTTCCAAATACAAGTTTGATGAAAAAGTTAAATCAGCATCGGCCCGGATAGTCGATCAATTCAGGCTGCCTGACATTGTGGCCCTGCAGGAAATTGAAAATCGAAACGTGCTAAACCACATAGTCGCTGCCGTGGCTGCCGAAACGGGTATCGAGTACCAGGTAATCATTCTTGAAGGCAACGATATTTCCGGGATTAATATCGCTTACCTGGTTAAGCCGGGGCGGAAAGTCAAATCTGCGCGGCAATTATTCAAACATGAACGCTTGAGCTATGACGCCAGCCGTCTGTTTTCCCGTCCCCCGCTTTATCTTCAGGTTTGCGATGATTCAGAATGCCTGTTCCTGCTAAACCTGCACCTGCGTTCGATGCGCGGCATTCGCTCTAGTTCGAGCGCAGAACGAGTCAAGCAGAAGCGACTCGAACAGGCATCGGCAATTGCCAACTGGGTGGAAGACTTTCAACAATCAAACCAGCAGGCCTCGCTCATACTGCTTGGTGATTTTAATGCCTTAACCCCATCTGATTCTCATGTCGACGTGGCCGGTATTATTCGAGGTAAGCCCGATAATTCTAAGGTAAAGAAACCAGCGAAGGACTTAATCAGTAACGATTTAACTGATCTCACCAGGCAAATACCTTCCCAATATCGATATTCTTATATCTACAAGGGTAACAAGCAGATACTGGATTACATGTTTGTCAATTCCGGGTTTAAGCCCCAACTGGAAAACATAGAGTTTACCCGCATCGAATATCGATTCTCGGACCATGCCGGATTAATCGCTGATTTTAGCTGGTGATGGTTGATACCCCCTCTCCCTCGGGTACCCCCAAAGGGGCGAGGGAGTACATGCACAATAAAACTCTATTGCTGGGTGTGCGCCTTGCTGAGGTATTG
>JBGUEB010000180.1:0-7148 GCA_041821565.1 Gammaproteobacteria bacterium
CAGATGATTGAAATCATCGCCGGATTCCATCGCCGTATAGCCGCCTCGACTGCCGAGTTCACGTTGAACCTGCTGAACCGATTCAGTAAATGCTATCTCTGCAAATTTATGTCCCATGATGCGTCTCCTGTGATTTTAAGAATTTTACAGGTCGCCGGCAGTCCTGCCACCGGCGACTTCATCATCCTAAGAGGCGAGTTTTAGCTCGACTTTGGGGAAATCGATCTCTACCTGGCTTGCCTTACCGATTATGTTGCTGAGAATATTCAAGCCAACGTGGGTGATGATTTCGACAATGTCTGCATCGCTGTAACCCGCGTTACGAACTTCGAGGATTTCAGCAGTAGTCACCTGGCCTTTATGTTCTGACAGGGCAACAGCAAACTTAATCGCCGCCGCGGCTTTACTGTCCTGGCTGGTACCACTTCGATTGGCTTCAATTTCAGCACCATTCAGACCTGCCTTGCGACCCATTGCGCTATGTGCTGACACACAATATTGGCAGGCATTTTGCTCAGCAAGAGCGAGTGCGATGCGCTCCCGGGTGGGTGCCTCGAGACTACCTTCGCTGGCGATACCATGCAGACCCAGAAAGGCACGCAGGGCAGCCGGTGAATTGGCAAAAACCTTAAGGAAATTCGGCACCATGCCGAGTTGTGACTGGATAGCATCCAGTAGCTCTTTTTGCTCTGGATTAGCGTTGTCGTTGTCTATGACCGTTATGCGACTCATGTTGATACTCCTAAATAATAACTTGTAAGTTGTGTGGGTTTACTCCGCAACGCCCCTTGCGTCGCGAGTAATGACACTATGCCAAATTCCGATTACAATAAGAATATCTGTATATAGCAATAGTTTATTTCGCTAAATGGAATAATTATGGATCGCTTTCACCTCATGAATGTCTTCGTCGCGGTCGCCGAGGAACAGGGTTTTGCTGCCGCTGCCCGACGCCTGCATCTCTCACCACCCGCTGTGACCCGGGCCGTGGCAGCGTTGGAGGAACAGCTTGGCGTCAAACTGCTCAACCGCACCACGCGTTATGTGCGGGCCACGGAAGCGGGCCAACGCTACCTGGAAGATGCCCGGCGCATACTCTCAGACGTAGATACCGCCAATGAGACCGCGGCTGGGATTAATTCCGAACCACGAGGTCACCTTTCGATTACCGCACCCGTGTTATTTGGACGCATGTTTGTGATGCCCGGAATTGTCGAATATCTAAACACCTATCCCGATACAGAGGTTTCCGCGGTACTGCTCGACAGGATTGTCAATATGCTTGAAGAGGGCCTGGACGTTGGTATTCGAATCGGAGAACTGCCCGATTCCAGTTTACGCGCGCTGCGGGTCGGGTCTGTACGGGTTGTCCTCTGCGCTTCACCAGGCTACCTGCAGCGTCAGGCCATGCCGCAAAAGCCACAGGACTTGTCCGGGCATTCGATAATTGCCTCCAGTGCCGGCAATCAAGCTATCAACTGGCGCTTTGAATCACCTAAAGGTAATCATGTTTTGCGCCTGCAGCCCCGCTTGACAGTAACAACCAATGATGCCGCAATCGAGGCCGCTATCCAAAATTTTGGAATTACGAGGTTGTTTTCCTACCAGGTTGCAGCCCAGGTCGAAACCGGTGAGTTAAAAATTATTTTGCCCGAATACGAATCAGCTCCGCGACCAATCTACATTGTCCACCGCGAGGGACGCTATGCAACGGCAAGAATCAGGGCCTTCGTAGATTTGATGGCTAAGCGACTCCGTTCCGACAAGGCACTAAATTAATACCTCCCTTTAAGCACCATTCAATTAATCCAGCGATCCGCTCAACATTTGACCTATATCAATGTTAATTTGACCAGATTTATTAATATTACCCATTCATACATAGCGAGGAATTTGATATGAACATTCTGTCAATATTAATAGTATTTGCTCTGTTGTTAACGATTGCTGTACTTGGTACGGGTATCTGGTCAATGGCTCACGGAGGAGAGTTTGATCGCAAACATTCAACCCAGTTAATGTTTGCCAGGGTTGGCATGCAATCAGTCACTTTATTGCTCCTGTTCTTTGCAGTTTATCTTGCAAACTAGATTCGCTAGAATTCTGTAATATCGCCAGGGAAGAGAACGCTAATCGTCTAACTCAACTTTCGGCTAGTGTCCTCTAAGATCCAGGAATCCGGACCTCATGCCGGCCTCCGAGTCCTCCTTATGCCGATCACAGGCATATTGATTTAGTTCTGTCATCAAGATTTCGCACCTGGTAGCGAAGGTTGCAATATATGCCGAACTTTGTAACGCCTAAACTGATAAATTGGGATGAAATTAGAAATCTATAACTTCGATGCCCAGATCGCGAGCTTGTGGCGCATGGATTTAATCGATACCTGGTCTTCGGGAATGGGTTGAATGACCTGGTCGTGAACCAGTAGTCGATAAATGTAGAGAATCTTGTCATCCGCTGAATCGGTCGCCTCAAACTCCACCACGCCGCGATTTTCGCCATACTTGACGCCCTCGAGAATCGCCTTCTTAATCATTTCTTTTTCGTTTTTAAATTTCTTCATATCCAACTCTGGTTTTTAAAGATTGAAGTGTCGACTAATACCCGAAACTATAAATTCTCGTAGATCACCCTCCAGCGGACCCGCATTAACTTGAAACAATTCCAGTACCCGTCTGGCTGCAAATTCCCCATCCGCTACCAGCATCGGGCTGCCAGGGTGGCGTCCGGGACGTGATCCATCGTCAACGTCATCATGAGAGAATCCTCTCTCGACGCTCCAGCTCAGGGCCTTTTCCGGATGGGGTTTGTCATAACCCAATTGATAGCTGACTACTTCATCCGAATCGTTAGTCCAGACAAATAGATCCATCGATTCGCAGGAAATTGCTTTACCCCACTAATCTCTCTAAACACTTCGACTCCCGATGCCCGCTCACATGTCTTGTGTATTGATGGCGACTAGTGTCCAGTTGAAAACTGGTAAACCTCGCCCAGGGTGACCCAGGTAAACTCATTCGAGTTACTGTCCGGGTAAATGTAGCCACAGTCCGGTAAATCGAGCAGGACAGAACGGAACGCTACGCAAAGTTTATCGTCTTCCACGTGGTAGGATCCGGACATCATCATATTCGAGGACCGGATTGCAACACCATTGGAGCCTGTAAACTGTTGATAAATCTCGCTCCTATTATAGGTATGCCCACGCCATAAGCCCTTACGAATTAATTGATTTATTCCGGCGGCATCCAGCGGTTGCCTTTCTCCCGGATCAAATCCATAGGCGAACCTGGGCATGCCTGCCTTGTCTGCCGAATCAATGATTAATTCCATGTCTGCGGGCCTGCGGTAATAAGCAAACATGATTTGATAGTACTGCTGATTTTCCCAGGGCACCCCCTCTAACCGGGCATCTACATAGGCCTTTGCTGATATCGGATCATTCAAGGCACCATGTGTGAAGATAAAGAAATTTTTCCATTCACGAATACCCTCCGCCCTGGTTAAGTCCTCCAGCGCATTTTCGAATTGGCCGAGAAAAAAATAAATGTGCGCTCGCTCGCCGAAAAATACGGCAGGCGGCGTCACATGACTATCAATGGCCTTGTTAATCGATGTCAGCGCCTCTTCGTGTGCCCCGCCATAGGATAAAACCTCGGCAAGGTCTGCGTGTAGTTGAGGATTGGTCGGATCAATTGCAATCGCGCTTCTGACCGATGCTATGCCGGTGTCGTGCGCACCGGAGATCGACTGCATTAAACCGAGTATCGCCAGTGCTTCGGCATTTTCCGGATCCAGTTCCAGGGCCTTGCCCGCCGTCTCGTAGACCAGTTTCTTCGAGGCTGCCACCGGCATCACCTGGCTGGCATCGAGTTGCCAGTTGGTTAAGGCTTCACGCGCCAGTCCCGTATAAGCCGCGACAAACAGTGGGTCAAGCTCAATCGCCTTGAAATAAAGCTCGATCGTTTTGCTTCCGCGTTCAAAGCCACGATAATACAAGCGACGGTGTTCGGCGCGGAGGAAATAATCGTAGGATTCGAGATTCGTCGTCCTGCGCCTCGATTTTGGTTTGGTATCAGTTTTGAGATTTATCTTTTCGAGGATTTTATTAATTATTTTATCCTGCAGTTCGAACACATTCTCCACCTGGTCATCGAAGCGTCCAGCCCATATTTGCGCATCGCTGCGGCTATCGACCAGTTGCACATTGACGCGAACATCACCTAAAGATCGTCGGAAACTACCCTGCACGATGTAACGTACCTTTAATTGCCTGGCGATATCCAGCACCGGAAGTTGTTTATTCTTGTAGAGAAAACTCGAATGCCGAGGCGTGACCCGCAGACCATCGATGTTGGCCAAATCGGTAATCAGGTCGTCGGTCAGGCCATCCGCATAAACCGTCTGCCCTGGATCGTTACTCATGTTGGCAAACGGTACGATTGCAAGTGACAGCGTATTCTGGTCATAGTGTAGATTCGATGAATCGGTTGTAATTGTGGATTCGTCAAATCCACTGCCGATATAAAAACCCAGACCTACTAACACCACAAGCAGGCAAGCGACGAATGCAAGAAACACCTTACTTTTGTAGGCCTGCCCAGGATGAGTACGCAGCCTCGACAGAGAATCGGGTACCGGAATGGTGGCACCCGGTTTGAGATGAACCGCGTAGGTACGTACCGGACGTTCAATGTTCTTGACCGATTTTTCACCATGATACTCAAAATCAAAAGCTTGTTTTTGACCAATCGCATCAAACACGCTACCAGAGATACAAACTCCCCCGGGTTCGGCCAGGCTTTCGAGCCGGGCGGCAACATTGACTCCATCACCGTAAATTTCGTCACCATCAACAATTACCTCGCCGAGGTTGACGCCGATACGAAACAACACTCGCTGATTATCTGCGAGACTCGAGCTGATTTCGGATATTTTTTGTTGTACATCGAGCGCACAATGCAACGCGTTAGAGGCCATTGAAAAATCGGCTAGCACAGCATCGCCAGCATAGTGAACTATCCGCCCCCCAAAGCTGACAATCGCTTCCGAAATTGTTTTCATGTTATTGCGTAGCTGACGGTGGGTGCGATCCTCATTTTCGCCAGTGAGGCGACTATACCCAGCGACATCGGCGTAAAAAATAGCGGTGAGTTTTCGTTCGAAATTTTCCCCGACAGGTTCGCTGGCAAAAGAATTTTCTGCATCAGCCTCAATTAAAACAGGGGCAATCAGCCTGTATCCGGCCTTTGAAATGGTTTCTATTACGCGGTGATCCTTACCGGTATCGGCAAATGCCTTACGAATCTTGGCAATCGAACTACTCAGCGCATCGTAACCAACGACCCTGCCCTGCCACACATTTTCTTCGATTTCCTGGCGGGTAACGACCTCATCGGGACGATCAGCCAGGTACAACAATAGCTCCATACTGCGTGGTTCGAGCTTTTTTTCGACGTCACCACGGCTAATTCGATAAGACATACTATCGATTTTCCAACCGTCAATCTTGATCGAATGTTGTTTGTCCATTCTTAAGTCATTGTTTTTTATGAATTATATTTTTCGTCATAAAAAAACCAAATTTTCATCACCTAATTTTCCGTTAAATTTGCTTAGATAGTCGTCACTGGATAACAACTTGAACGAAAAATTATATTTAACATGACGGAAACTAACACACTTTGAGCGAAATTAAGATGATGAACAATCAATATACAAAGGTACTGCTAATATGTCTTGGTCTTCTCAATTTTTCAAATGCGCAGGCTGTCGGGGATTCACTACACGAGGCTGTGCTCAATCAAGATGTCGAGAGGATTGAACTATTGTTAATAGAAGGAAACAATATTAATAAACTGGGATCCATTCTGTACGACTATGGCTCGCCGCTGCATGTGGCGGTACGTGCTGGTAACCAGGAAATCGTCGCGCTTCTGCTTGAAAGAGGATCTGAGGTGGATGTTCGAGATTTATCAGACCATACCCCGCTTCACAATGCCGCCTGGAATGGCTACCTCAACATTGTTAAATTACTACTTGATGCCGGGGCCGACATCCACGCCACCACTTACTCTGGTTCTACACCGCTAAGTTGCGCACGTTCCGGACGTGAAATCAAAACCATCCAGTTTATCGAGGGAAAGCTGGAACTGGGTTCTAACTAGGTAGTAAAACAATTTCGAGAGGAGATAGCTATGCATAACAATCTATTGTTCCGACCAACGCGAAGCATCCGCTTTTACCTGGCAGCCGTCATGGCAGGATTAATATTCTTACTGAGCTTCAATGCTCACGCCAATCACAAAGTAAGCAAGAATTACAGCGGAAATGTAATCGGGGGTTATGACGCGGTTGCCTACTTCACCATGGGTAAGGCAGTAAAGGGATCAAGTGATATCAGCACCGAATGGTTAGGCGGTAAATGGCTCTTCGTTAACGAAGAACATCGTGAATTATTCCTGGCCGACCCTGGGAAATATATACCGCAATATGGCGGTTATTGCTCAGTCAGTTCTTCCTTCGGCAGGCACGGTAGCGCCAACCCCAGATCCTGGCAGATCGTCGACGGCAAGCTTTACCTGTTTTACAACAAAGCGACATCCGATGGTTGGGAAGTACATTATTCATCAACTAGGGCAGCCGATAAAAAATGGGAAAAAGCCAAGGCCGGTTTGTTACAACAGTAGTATCTAACTTTTTATTGCAGGCATTTATCCGGGGTAAGTCATGACAGGTCTCTTCAAGCTGGGATTAGGTTTAATAACAATCCTTGCCATGCAACCTGCATTTAGCCATCACGTGGAACTACCGCAAGGCATGACGCAGGCGCGGGCCACCTGGCTATGGGGGCATCATTCGATACCGGCTGATATCACCCTGTCAGGCACGGCTTACTGGTATGTCTACCCGCATACCAATGTCAATGCAATTACCAAACCTGTGTGGAGCGAGGTTGCGGCTAAACATATCAAACCAGGGGCGAAAACCCCGGCAGTACTGGTGTTGCACGGATGTTCAGGCCTGTCTTACGGCGACAGGGAATACCGACGCTACTTTATCAATTCCGGCTACGCGGTGTTTGAGCCAAATAGCTTTGCCCGACCCGGGCGCGAACCCTGTACTGAAGACAGCAGGGGTGAATC
>JBGUEB010000181.1:0-7143 GCA_041821565.1 Gammaproteobacteria bacterium
AAAATGATTTCTTACAGTTGCTGGAACTGGCGATAGCGAGGCAAAACTGATGCCTCTGGTCGCCCACAACAACTTACCCGCCTTTGAAAAACTATCAAGCGAGGGACTCAAGGTAATCAAGCCGAATACTGCCTTTCACCAGGATATTCGAGAATTGCATATTGGCCTGCTAAACATGATGCCGGATGCGGCACTCGGCGCTACAGAACACCAGTTTTTCCGCCTTATTGCCGAAAGTAATCCAATCGCACAGTTCTTCGTTCATCCTTTTACGATCGATGCCCTGCCGAGAAGTGAATCCGCGCAAAAACATATCGACGAGTATTACGAGACATTTGACCAGATTCGCGAAAAAGGTCTGGATGCTTTAATCATTAGCGGAGCAAACGTGGTCGGTTCCGAGTTGTCGGGCGAGCCTTTCTGGGATTCCCTGATCGAGGTGGCCGACTGGGCCTATGATAATGTGACCTCGACTCTATGTTCCTGCCTGGCGACGCATGCTGTACTGGAATTTCGATTTCAGCAAAAAAGGGAAACGCAGGATTCCAAGAAATGGGGTGTATTCGAACACAGGGTAATTGATCAACGCCATCCGCTGGTTGCCGATATCAATACCCGTTTCGATGTGCCTCATTCGCGTTGGAATATTGTATCTCCTGAGCAGTTTGAGTCGGCCGGATTGAAGATTCTGGTTGCCGGAGATGACGGTTGTGTTCACCTCGCGACCAGTTCGGATGGTTTCCGATGGGTATTTTTCCAGGGTCATCCTGAATATGACACCATTTCCCTGTTAAAAGAGTATAAGCGCGATGTTCAGGCTTACGCGGCTGGCGAGTTGGCGGCCTATCCGCCGTTGCCGGAAAACTACTTTGGTAAGTTCGAGGCCGCTGTAATGAGCGAGTACCAGTCTCGAATCAATGCAGCCATGCAAAATAATGCTGATTTACCCGAATTTCCCGAAACATTGATATTGAGCCATTTAAACAATACCTGGAACGATACAGCCTGTGCCGTGGTTGGCCGTTGGATGGGTTTGATATACCAGATAACGCATCAAGACCGCGACAAACCATTTATGGATGAAGTAGATATCAATAATCCCTTAAATCTATGATTCTGTGGATTGAGGAGCCTCTGATAAGCTAGCGGGAAAGCGCCCCTTGGTAAAGCTGATATTCATGAATATGACCAGTCACTCGAGACAGTCTGACGAAGCGGATAGCCTCTGGTCGGGACGCTTCATCGCCTGTTTATTGCTGCTATTTTATCTTGTCCCCGCATTCGCTACTGAAGTAAAACCGGGCGCATCACTCGGTGCAAAAACATCCGAGGCGCCGGAATGGTTCAAGGAAAGCTTCCTCGATTTCGAGGAAGACATAGCCGAGGCCAGTGCCGAGGGCAAGCGGGTTATGATCTATTTCCACCAGGATGCTTGTCCCTATTGTGCCAGGCTAGTGAAGGAAAGTTTTAATGATCCGCAGACCGAAGCCTATATGCGCAAACACTTCGACGCTATCACCATCAACATGTGGGGTGATCGCGAAGTAGTCACTGTAGGCGGTCAGCAATTCACTGAAAAAGCATTTGCTGCCGCTCTAAAGGTGCAATACACACCAACCCTGGTATTTCTTGATGAACAGGGTCGACAGGCTTTGCGCCTGGATGGTTACTATCCTCGTGATCAGTTTCTGGCCGCGTTAACCTATGTGGCCGAGCATCGGGAAAGCAAGATCAGCTTCAGCAGTTATATGCTCGATCAACAGAAATCGCCTTCTGCAAAGCTGATCGATGAGTCGTTCTTTATATCAACTGATCGGCTGGATAAGTTGTCCGCACGGTCAGAGGGACCATTGGCGGTTTATTTTGAGTCAGGCGACTGCGAAAATTGCGAGATTTTGCACCAGCGCATTTTAGCTGACCAGGCGACCCGGCAGTTGGTCGTTAAAATGCAAAATGTCCAGTTCGATATTAATGCAGATGCAAAGATCGTAACGCCTGGCGGTAAACAAATGGAGTTAAAGCAGTGGGTTCGTGAGCTCGGTATAGTCTATACACCTTCGGTAGTGTTTTTTGATGCTTCTGGTGTCGAGGTAATGCGCATCGGCGCTTTCATGAAAACATTTCACTTCCAGTCAGTTTACGATTATGTCCTGCAAAAGGCCTATTTAAACGAACCCAGTTTTCAGCGTTACATTGCAGAGCGAGCAGAGAAAATACGCGAAGCCGGGTTTGATACCAACATCTGGGGTTACGAATCCACGCATAATTGATAATTAACATTAACTATGTCCACTAAGTTATTGAATAAATCATGCGGGTAAATAACTTATTTTGACAAAACACCAAACTGAGAACTACACCCCATTTCTGCTGTTTTGGGGCCTTATAATCATTACTACCCTGTAGTTATGAGTTTGTGTGTTGACCCCATTTAATCGTGGGGTTCTTTTTGTCCGGCCCCGGACTCGATCAAAAACCAACAATAAACTCTACCCGATATCCCCGCCTATTTCAGTTTAGTAGGAAGCCGGTTATTCGCATGGCACAATAGTCGACAATTTAATCAGATCTGCCGTTTACCGGCGAGCGAGCATTTAATTGTGACCGACCAGGACAGTTCGACAAGTGTGCAAGAGGAGTTTGAGGAGCTACGCGAAAGCCTGAAAACCTTACAATTAGCGACTCTGGATAGTGATGGCCAGCCACTTGCCAGCTACGCACCCTATGTGCGGCTTGAAGGAAAATACTATCTATATCTCAGTGAGCTGGCAAAACATGCAGCCAATTTAATCGCCAATGGTTCAGTTGGCCTGTTGCTGATCGAAAGTGAGGAAAACTGTCGTAACCTGTTTGCCAGACGACGTATTGTGCTGCAAGGTGAGGCACGCACGATCGAGCGTGATTCGCCGCTGTTCACCCTGGTGATAGCCGAGTTTGAGCGGCAATTTGGCGGTATTATCAAGGTGATCGAACCACTGCAGGATTTTCACCTGTTCCAGGTAAATCCCGTCAATGGTCGATTTGTTCGTGGGTTCGCGGAGGCTTTCGAAATGTCGGGACCCGGACTCGACGTAATCGAGCATATAGGAGCAGACAAGCTTTGATTCAATCTTTGAATCATCGAAGCAGCCTACGATAATGGCGCTGATATGGTTGTAACGCCTTGTCCATTGTGTCAAACCAACGTTGAAATCTACGAGGATGAAATAAATGCAAAATTTGGTAGTAAGTTTGAGATGCCTGTGGTCTACTACTGCCAATTAATTTCCATAGAATATGGAAGGTCTTCTGATGATACGGCCCTCGATGGTCAAATCATTAAAGCCAAACAACTGGAGGAGAGTGCTGCGAAATAAAAATTATAAAAGCAGCTAGGACGAGAAAGGCGCCGCATAGGCGCCTTTTTTTATGCCTGTGCTTTACTGAGAAATTTTAGGTGCTGTTCGAAAAATTTCGAATATCTATTCATTAACCACTGTATTATTAATTCATGCTTATGAGTCCGAATCCGAACCAGGCGATTACCTGGTGGCTACTCACCTGCCTTGCCCTGATATTCGCGATGGTAATCCTGGGTGGCGTCACACGCCTCACCGGATCTGGCCTTTCGATGGTGAACTGGCACCCGATTCATGGCTCCATCCCGCCACTGACCAATGAGCAATGGCAGCAGGAATTCGGTAATTATCAGCAGTCACCTGAATTTCAGAAGATAAATCGTGACATGGATGTTGATGATTTTAAGTCTATTTTCTGGTTTGAATATTCGCATAGAATGTTGGGGCGGTTGATTGGACTGGCATTTCTGCTGCCATTCCTTTACTTCTGGTGGCGTAAGAGAATTCCACAAGGGCTAACTCCCAGGCTATTTATCATGTTTGGTCTCGGTGGATTGCAGGGCCTGCTCGGCTGGTACATGGTCAAGAGTGGCCTGGTAAACAACCCCCATGTCAGTCAATATCGACTCACCGCCCATTTGCTTAGTGCCATCTTGATCTACGGATTTATTCTCTGGACAATTCTGGATTTGAATCAAAGCAGGAGCTACCAGGCCCTGAAAAAATCCACTGTGGCAAGCTGGCGGAAAATCTCGCTTGCCCTGATCAGCCTGGCGTTACTGACGGTTGTATCCGGAGGATTTGTCGCTGGTTTGAAGGCAGGATTGATTTTTAACAGCTTTCCGCTAATGGGCGGTCGATGGATACCCGAGGGCATAGCTGCCTTATCTCCCTGGTATCTCAACCTGTTTGAAAACATGGTCACGGTACAGTTCAGCCACCGCGTACTGGCGGTGACGACTGGCATCCTGTTGCTGGCCTGGTATATCAAGGGCCGTGGCCATTTCGAAGATCCGCAGATAAAACGAAGCTTCAAGATGGTTGGCATGGTGGTAATCATCCAGGTCCTGCTTGGTATATCGACCCTGTTGATGCATGTTCCGGTATGGTTAGGGGCAATGCATCAGGCCGGCGCCTTGATATTGATTAGCGTGATGCTGATCAATGTCCATGTACTGAGCCGGAACTAGCCAAAATATTGACTCTCGTAAAGGTAAATAGCTACTGTCGGATGGGTTGCACCCATCCTGCCTCATTACTTATGAATCACTTAGAATTAATCAGGCGTTCGATTGCTGAGTAATTTATCCGGTTGATCGGCAAAGGTCTTGCGGTCGCCCTGGTTCAACGGCGGCGGACGGCCGGTATCAATCTCACTGGAGCGCAGGCATCCATATTTTCATTTAATGATACTTCGTATAGTTGACAGCATTAGAATTCCGATGCACGGTCTTGAATGCCCGCGACTACTGGCAGAATGGCTGAAACCATGATTATACGGGTACCGATTAGCGCATACAAAACCTGTTTTGATGGTTATAATTGGCCGATGTATCATTGCCTGAAAGTTGTAGCGCATGAGCGCGATTAGAATAGGGCACGGTTACGATGTCCACGCATTAAGTGCTGGCGATGGCCTGGTACTGGGTGGGGTAACTATAGCCTGTGAATTTACCCTGATAGCTCATTCAGACGGTGATGTATTGATACACGCACTCTGCGATGCCTTGCTCGGTGCGATCGCAAAGGGTGACATTGGGGGGATATTTGCGGATACTGACCCGGCTAATAAAGACCGTGATAGCCGGGAATTTTTGCGACATATTCATGCCTTGATGGAGGCTGAATCCGTTCGACTGGGTAATGCCGACCTGACCATCGTAGCCGAGGCTCCCAAAATGCAAACATATATTCCAGCCATGAAAAAAATTATAGCCAGCGATTTAAACACCGATGTTTCGAGGCTTAACATCAAGGCCACAACAACTGAGAAACTCGGTTTCACAGGGCGCCAGGAAGGTATCGCCGTGCACGCGGTCGTACTAGTAGAGCAGGATTGATGAGTCTCGGTCCAGTCATGCTCGACGTCGCCGGTCTGGCGCTTGATGACGAAGACCGTAAACGCCTTAATCATGCCCAGGTGGGTGGCGTCATCCTGTTCAGTCGCAACTATCAGTCGCCGCGCCAGCTAAAGTCCCTGATCGATGAAATTCATGCGATACGAAGTCCACGACTGGTTGTCGCGGTAGATCAGGAAGGTGGGCGAGTGCAACGATTTCGTGAAGGATTTCAGGGCCTGCCGCCTATGGCCAGACTCGGTGAGTGGTATGATGAAGATGCCGGCACTGCGATTAAGTATGCTGAAATTTTCGCCTGGGTAATGGCCTCGGAGTTATTGCACTACGGTGTCGATCTCAGTTTTTCACCGGTACTCGATCTCGGCAATCCAGTTAGCAGTGTTATTGGAGATCGTGCTTTTCACCAGGACCCTGAAATCGTTACCCGTCTCGCCAATGGCTGGATACGGGGGATGAAAAAAGCCGGCATGGAGGCTGTGGGCAAACATTTCCCAGGTCATGGTTCGGTAGAAGGCGACTCGCATCACGTCATGCCTTTTGATCGTCGCAGCTTCGTCGATATTGAAGCGCAGGATTTGGTTCCGTTTCGGCGCGTGATTGCCACACATCTGTCCGGCATCATGATGGCGCACGTGATTTATGACCAGGTAGACGAAATGCCGGCGGGATACTCGAACTACTGGATTGAAAATGTACTCAGGCGTGTGCTTGGATTTGACGGTATTGTATTCAGCGATGACCTCAGTATGAGTGGCGCCGAATCGGTTGGTGGATATGCCGAACGCGCGCAGGCTTCTCTACAGGCGGGTTGTGACATATTGTTGGTGTGCAATAATGCAGCCGGAGCCGATGAAGTGCTCGATGCCCTCGAAGACTATAACAACCCCACATCACAATTACGTATGATCAGGATGCATGGTCAACCCTCGCCACAGTCTGCTAATTTGTTCAAGACCCAGGCGTGGCAACAGGCTACAGACCAGTTAGAGCATTTTAATCAACGGGATTTTGCCGGCGAAAGCGGGGACTTGTTCGAGCAATGCTAGAAACAATATCAGATACCAGGCAGTGGATAACATCAATCAACCAGGAATGGTCATGGGTTCTTCAGGTGTTTGTCATCGTTTTAGCGACCGCGATTACCAGCTATGCTATCAAACGGCTTATTGTCAAGGCTATCCAGCGCTTGCATCAGACAACCACGAACTGGGATAACATCCTGGTCGCAGCGATGTTGCGACCAGTGACATGGGTAGTATGGTTAACTGGATTGAGTTTTGCCTCGCATATTATCTACAGGGAAACTGGAAGTCCGATATTTGTAGCGACGGCTCTGGTACGAGATATCGGTGTATTTGTTTGTATTACCTGGTTTATGCTGGCGTTTATCCGCGGCGCCGAAAAGGAGATAATCGATAACTCGGAACGCGTAGACAAACTTACCGCAGAAGCCCTCAGCAAACTAACAAGACTCGCCGTTTTCATTACCGCGGGACTGGTTATTTTACAGAAACTCGGATTTAGTATTTCAGGCATTTTAGCTATGGGCGGCATCGGTGGTGTTGCCATCGGCTTTGCATCTAAAGATTTACTGGCGAATTTTTTCGGCGGCCTGATCATTTATCTGGACAGACCTTTTGCCATCGGTGACTGGATTCGTTCACCCGATCGCAGTATCGAAGGAACTGTAGAGAAGATTGGCTGGCGCATGACCCAAATTCGAAATT
>JBGUEB010000182.1:0-7088 GCA_041821565.1 Gammaproteobacteria bacterium
GACCAGCATCTTGTGTGCAAACCATATTTTTTTGGCATCCGATCCCAGCATAATCGATTCGATATCCATCACCGCCGGGGAACGCACATCGTTCAAATAGCGCAGGTGTGTTTCTACCGTATATAGCGCGCAACCGGTTTCATTGTAGTAGTCGACGCCGATTCCAAACTGATCCTGTAGTTTCCAGGTCGTGTTGGTAAAGGGTACCAGGTAATAAGCTTCATTGAGGTGGCCGTAGTCGTCAAGCCAGATATCCTGTAGTGGTTCGGAGTGCAGGTTGAAGGTGGTCATAAATAGTTTGCCGGCAGTAATAAATCTGTCATGCGAGTATAGATTCTTCACCTGTCGCTTAAAACATAATTTTTTGAAGTACCCATTTTGAATGAAGCCCGAATATTTGATATGCAGAAGGAAGGTCTGATAGTAAAATCGCGCGATGCAAGCCATTGTTAAAATTTCACAACTATCGAAAACCTACGATAGTGGTCATCAGGCGCTCAAGCAGATTGACCTGGATATCTACGAGGGTGAAATACTTGCCCTGCTCGGTCCAAACGGCGCCGGTAAAACCACATTAATCTCGGCTATTTGCGGCATTGTTTCGGCGAGCTCGGGATCGGTTACGGTCGCCGGTCATGACATAGTCAGTGGTTACCGGATCACGCGCAAGATGATTGGTCTGGTGCCACAGGAACTCACCCTCGGCGCATTTGATACGGTCTGGAATACGATCAGATTTAGTCGTGGTTTATTCGGTAAAAAGCCCAATCCAGCTTATCTGGAGCAGTTGCTCAAGGATTTGTCTCTGTATGATAAAAAGGATAGTGAGCTAATGACCCTGTCAGGTGGCATGAAGCGTCGAGTACTGATTGCCAAGGCCCTGTCTCACGAACCCAGGATATTGTTTCTGGATGAACCCACCGCTGGTGTAGACGTCGAGTTGCGTAAGGACATGTGGAAACTGGTGCGACGTTTGCAGGAGTCCGGCGTGACTATCATCCTCACCACGCACTATATTGAGGAAGCCGAAGAAATTGCGGATCGTGTTGGCATCATCAGCAATGGTGAACTGGTTTTGGTCGATGACAAGCGTAGATTAATGCAGGAACATGGTAGGAAACAACTGATTCTGGAGTTGAAACAGCCGATTCAGCGCCTGCCTGAATCCCTGGACAAATACCACTTGGAATTGTCGGAAGAGGGCAGCAGGCTGACCTATACCTTTGAAACTCATGCCAATCGCATGGGTATCACGGCACTGTTGCAGAGTCTGAATGAGGCGGGGATATCGATGAAAGACCTGAAAACCAGCCAGAGCTCACTGGAAGATATTTTCGTCAATATCGTGAGGTCGGTGGTATGAATTTTCAGGCTATCCGCGTTATCTACAAATTCGAGATGTTGCGCGCCTGGAAGACCTTGCTGCAGACAATTGCATCGCCGGTGATTTCGACATCCCTGTATTTTGTCGTGTTCGGCGCCGCTATCGGGTCGCGAATTGAACAGGTTGAGGGTGTGCCATACGGACTATTCATCGTTCCGGGACTGGTGATGTTATCCCTGCTGACGCAAAGTATCGCTAATGCATCGTTTGGAATTTTCTTTCCCAAATTTACCGGCACAATATATGAAGTCATGTCCGCACCTATATCTTTCTTTGAAATAGTCACCGGCTATGTTGGAGCTGCTGCTTCAAAATCATTGATTCTTGGCACGATCATCCTGATAACGGCTAACTTGTTTGTCGACCTCGAAATTGCCCACCCGGTGTGGATGGTCGCGTTTTTAGTTCTGACCTGCGTATCGTTTAGCCTGTTTGGTTTTATTATTGGCCTGTGGGCTTCCAATTTCGAGAAACTGCAACTCATTCCAATGCTGGTTATCACGCCGTTGGTGTTTCTCGGCGGGAGCTTCTATTCAGTCAGCATGTTGCCGCCTGTCTGGCAGACGGTGACGCTGTTCAACCCGGTTTTATACCTGATAAGCGGGTTTCGCTGGAGTTTCTTCGAAGTTTCTGATGTTAGCGTAGGGGTTAGCCTGGCAATGATAATGCTATTTCTGCTAGCCTGTTTGTTACTGGTCTGGTGGATGTTTAAAACGGGGTACCGGCTAAAGCAATAATTATTCTTTCGTAAACGGGCATAAAAAATGGCCATCCATGGCCACAATACACTGAGAGGGGTAATACCGTCGCCCCGGCAGCCCTTGTGTGGCTACCGGGACGGGTCTAACTTAACGCTGCCAGAAGTACTTATCGACTTCAACTAATACTTGAACGCGGGTCAGTCCGATGTCTGCGAGCAGACGATCGTTCATTAATGAAAGCTGACGACGATCTTCAATGCGTGATGCCCAGGTTGAGAGGGTTGCGTTGGCTTTCTTTGCCGCCGCTTCGATGCGTTGTACCATACTGTACAATGCGGAGCTGATATCGTTGTCTTCGACGAATTGATGTAATCTTACTGTTGTCATGTCTGTATCTCCTGAAAAATTAGCCGACCGACTGATCCGCGCTTTGATGGCAGGTATTATAGGTGCGAACTGTTATAGTAACAGATACAGAAAATACGAAATAAAGGCATAACAGTTAACCATAACAGTTGATCTGTCAGAATATTTCGTGAACTGGTTCACACTATTCCAGGAGAAAGGTGGAAAAACTGCTTTTCAGTCACTGAACAAGAGTTGAATACTAAATATAACTCATTGAATTTAATAATTAAATATTGATTTTACAAAACTGTTTTAAGATTGTTTGAGATTTTTAACCTGAATCAGAAAAGCAGGGTTTTGCATCCCCGCGAAATTGTTATCTTCGCTACTTGTCTGTATCGATTTTTTAAGTTAGTAATTCCAAAAATTATATTTGGAGTACAGTTGAGCCGGTAGTGCTTCGGGCCTCCAGGGCACGATGAGCCTCGGCACATTCAGCTAGCGCGAAGGTCTGATTAACATGTATTTTGACACTGTTGTTCTCCACTACATTGATTAGCCTGTTTGCACCTTCTTCGAGCAATTCCCTGCTTGCAATATGCGAGGCGAGCGTAGGTCGTGTGACATACAGGGAACCCTTTGACGCCAGAATTGCGGGGCTAAATGGCTCTACCGGTCCGCTCGCGTTTCCATAGGTCGCCAGCACACCGAATGTTCGTAATGAATTAAGCGATGCCTCAAAAGTCGCTTTGCCTATCGAATCATAGGCTGCAGCTACACCGACACCATTCGTGAATTCTCTCACGCTTTCCGCTATATCTTCCTGCCGGTACAGAATAGTGTGGTCGCAGCCGTTTGCTTTAGCCAGCGCGGCTTTCTCTTCGGAACCGACACAGCCGATTACGTTAACGCCCAGCAGGCTGGCCCATTGGCACAAAATAAGTCCGACTCCGCCAGCGGCGGCGTAGACCAGTATAGAGTCACCGCTCTTCACCGGGTAGGTTCGAAATAACAGGTAATGCGCGGCCAGGCCCTTGAGCATCATCGCGGCCGCGGTTTCATCTTTAATGCCATCTGGAATCTTGACCAGTTTATCGGCATCGATCAGGCGGGCCTCGGCGTAGGCCCCAAGTTGCATTGCATAGGCGACCCGATCTCCTACGGAAACCGAGCTAACCCCTTCACCCGTTGCTTCGACAGTACCGACTGCTTCCATACCGAGAATCGCTGGAAAATCTCCAACCGGGTAGAGCCCGGTGCGACCGTAGACATCGATATAATTCAGGCCACAGGCAGTCTGGCGTAACCTTACCTGTCCTTTGCCGGGTTCGCCAACATCAATGTCTTCCCACTGCAAAACCTCGGGGCCACCGGTTTCGTGAATTCGAATTGCTTTAGTCATACGGGTTCCTCAATCGAGTTAGAGAGTTATTATACAAATCATAATCGATCATAGCAGCGCGCGCCCTGTTTAGTTAATTGCTTCACCAAAATTATCTGCGATCTGTGCAGGATGGGTGCAACCCATCATACGTAGAGCCATTTATAATTCGTAGGGTGCATTAAGCTGGATGGCATTATGCCCTGCTAACTGAATGGCTGGATTTGATGCGGACAGATGCAACCAGCACGGATATCACCAGTATCACGCCGAGCCATTGCAGATTACTCAATTGCTCCTTCAGTATGATCGAGGCCAGCAATATCGATACCACGGGTTCGAGGTTTAAAATAAATGCCGCTGTGGCTGCGCGTAATCGTGCCAATGCCTGGAATTGGCAAAGTATCGCAATGATATAAAACAGGGTGGCGGCACCCAGCGAGACTAGCCCGGTGGTCGAGGCTGGTAACGAAAACTGGGTATAGACCAACGGCATAATCATTAGCAGTCCGATCGCATTTATCCAGAATGTTAATAGCAGCGGACTCAGCCGGGGTGCTACCTGTGCGCCTTTAATGAAAGTAAAGGCCGCGCCCAGGCCTGCGAGCAATGCCAGTACCAGGCCCGTCGCGCCGAGTTTTACCTCACCACCCGATAAGGCCAGGTAAAGTCCCAGGAAGGCGATGAAAAAAACCAGCACCAGCAGTGGCGAAGCTGAGAGTTGTCCGGACAGGATCGAATAAATCAACACCAGTAACGGGTAACTATATAACAGTAGTACCGCAACACTGACCGAAATAGATTCCACCGAAAGCAGATAGCATATCATTGCACCAGACCAGACAAATCCGACCGCTATAACCGGCAGGCGTAATTGACGATCTACTTGAAAAGATTGACGTTTGAATGCTAGAAGCAATCCGAAAACCAGCGTCGAAATCAGAAATCGTGTGAACATTACCGTCATCGCATTACCGCCATCGGCATAAATGATCTTGGCCTGCGTGGTAATTGCGCCGAGCCCAGTCGCGGTAAGCAATGCGAAAATAACGCCCGCACGTATATTACTAACCGATTTCATCGACTCGAGATTTATTCATGGGAAAGTCTGTATCACATACCGACTAAAGAAATAAGAAGCTAACACCTGCTACCCATATCTGGGCATGGCGACTATATCGCCCGAGTGCCCCGCTTGCCAAGTTAATTCGGCTTCTATACTGTTTAGTAGATACTTTAACTTAGAGCTTTCCATGTCCGAATTACAATTACCCGATGCAATAGTAAGTGCCGAATGGTTGCACCAGCATATCGATCACCCGAACCTGGTGATTTTTGATGCGAGCTGGCATATGCCAGCGGCGAATCGAGACGCCTTCAGTGAATGGCAGAATGAGCAAATCAAAAATGCGCGATTTTTTGATTTCGATCAGGCGATTAGTGATCCCGATTCAGACCTGCCGCATATGATGCCGGATGTAGACCTGTTTACCATCGAAGTGCAAAAACTGGGTCTGAATCATGATAGCCAGGTGGTGGTTTATGATTCGGTTGGAATGTTTTCCAGTCCCCGGGTCTGGTGGATGTTGAGAGCGATGGGATTTAATGCCTGTGCAGTGCTCGATGGCGGGTTGCCCGCCTGGAAGAGTGCCGGGTTCGAAATCAATAGCCATCCCGAGTCGGTTCCGATTGAGCAAGGGAACTACATTGCCGACCAGGTCGATAGCCGGTTTTGTGATTCACAGGCTGTATTGTCTGCTATCGATGATACTTCGACCACGATACTTGATGCCAGGCCGGCCGAGCGTTTTCGTGGTGAAGTCGATGAGCCGCGTGCCGGGTTGCGAAGAGGGCGGATGCCCGGAGCATGCAATTTACCTTTTCCGGACCTGTTTGCGGAGGGACTGATGAAACCAAAGCCCGAGCTCGAAGCCATATTTGCGCGGATGATCCCGCCGGGAAATCGCACGATTTGCAGTTGTGGTTCGGGCGTAACGGCCTGTGTCATTGCGCTTGGCGCGCACCTGGTCGGTTACGACGATATTACAGTTTATGATGGCTCCTGGTGTGAATGGGGGCTGCCGGGCGACTTACCGGTTGTAGGGTTGTTACTCACTAATTAACTGGACAAGTTCGCTAATGTCGTCGAAAACGACATCGGCCAGGGCTTCCAGCTCGTCCCGGGTGCTGGTGCCGGTAAGCACGCCGACGCAGAAGCCCACCTGGGCATTCTTACCCATTTCCATGTCGTGGCAGTTGTCGCCCACTACGATGACTTCGGCAGGGTCCAATGACATTGCCTGGCAAAACGCGAGTACCATGCCCGCCTCTGGTTTAACGCCGTGACCGCTATCGTAACCGCATAGAAAATCGAATTCGGGTATCACATCAAAGGATTGCAGGGTATTGTGGATACCCTGGTAACTGTCGCTGGTGGCAACGCCAAGTTTGATGCCGGCTCCGGATAAATGCTGCAGAGTAGCCTTCAATCCCTGCACCGGTGTCGCACTTAAGGCGCCCTGTTGCTGGAATATCTGGTCCAGCCGGGTGCTCATGGTCTCTATTTTTGCCTCGTCGGCGACACCCTCAAGCTGTTTTACCCAGGCATGGGCTATTTCATCTGTATTGCCGGCGGCCAGTAGTGAACCGCCGAAAAATCGTCCAGCGATGGGATCGTATCCGTGCTGGTTGAGTAGCTCGGCAGCGATTAACGGGTTATTGTTCGCGAATTCGAGTGTGGCGTAGTGATAAACCGGCAACCAGGTCGAATTGAAATCGATTAGCGTGCCATCCTTGTCGAAAACAATACCCTTGTAGGTCATTAGAGGTGCCTGCTTGATCGTTATGCTACTAACAACGATTCCAGTTTGTCTCGATAGCTTTCAACAGGTTTTATATCAAGCCCGGCTACCTTACCGTCGTCGTCGTACCTGCGTACATCCACTGCCGCCAGGTAATGGGGATTAGATTCAAATTCTTCGATCTCAGGCTGGCTCATCGGTCCGCCCTGAACTCGCAGTGAATTGATGGAAGCATCAGAGAGACAGCTCATGTAATTCTCGTCGACAGTGCAGAGATATTTTTTCGCAGCAACATGCAATCGAATCGGCTCGGTAACCGATGCTGGATAAAAGGGTTCGAGGAAACGGGCCCCGGCTACCTCGTGCAGGTTATCGATACCGTTTTCCAGTGCCTCGATCGGAAAGTCGCCAACGAAGTGGCCAATGTCGTGTAGCAGGGATGCGATTACGAGTTCATCGTTGGCACCGTCGGC
>JBGUEB010000183.1:0-7082 GCA_041821565.1 Gammaproteobacteria bacterium
CTTGAACTTGAATTTATAAGGCAGGGAAGGGCGGTGAACATCGTCGGTAAAGTTATTCAGTAATGTGCGGTGAATTTTCATTTCGTCGGCGCAGGACTGCTCGCAGCGGGCGGCACCAACGCAAGACATGCCAGTCCTCACACAGGGGCCGGCACCGCCAAGATCCCAGCCATATTGGTTGATATCATTGAAAAAGTGCTGGGTATTTTCAGTGGTAGTACCGATGAACATAATATTGCCGGTTTGCCCATGGAAGGTAACCAGGCCCGAACCATATTTCTCCCAGCTATCACCCAGCTGACGCAACATATCGGTTGTATAGTAGTTACCAGCCGGGGGTTGTACGCGTAGTGTGTGGAATTCTTTTGATTCCTCGAAAGCACTGGCAACTTCAGAAAATCGGGGAATAATGCCACTGCCGTAGCCGTAAACACTAACCGTGCCACCTTTCCAGTAACCCTTGCGTGTTTCGTAAGAGTGTTCTAACTGGCCCAGTAAAGAGTTGGCCACGCCATTGATGCGTTGATCCGGGTGTTCATCGCGTAAACGCTTGATACCGGAAATAAAACTCGGCCATTGGCCGTTTTCCAGTTCGTCGAGCATTGGAGTTTCATGTGTTTTTTTAGCCATAGGATATTTCCGTTCAGGTATCTGTGGTTATCGTATTCTGGCTGTATCGTTGCCGAAATCGCTTAAGTATCCGGCTTAACAGAACAGGTTTAAGGTTTGATAGCCCTTAATGAAACTGCCTATAGTCTGATACAAGATTCAAGTTTGAGCTATCCCCCCATTGGGAGACTATACTTTGCGAATTTATCCCTATTGAGATAGAACGAATTTATAGATTGATTAAACAGGTCAATATTGGACCTGTAATATTTAATTAAACACTATTAAATCAAGTACTTAAAATTCCTGGCAGGTCAGTTTTAGACCCCCTACCGATGGGGTGCTCCAATTGACCGGATACTGGTATAGAATTCCAGGTTCTTCTCATCAGTCATAGTATGGATATTGATCCAAATTGTATCATAAAGCTAACATAGATCTGTCCAAACCGGAACTGCCAATGATCCCTGGCAATTCGCCCTTTGTGCTGGAGAACGAAACGCGTTACCGGCATTGGAGAGATAATAAATTACAGTTAAGAAGTGAACTTGATCCAGTCAAAATTCTTCGAGTCGATACTGAAAATTCGCTCGCCGAGGCAAATTCTGAAAGCTTAAAACGCCAGATAGAGGCCTACAATTTTGTTCTTTATGAGTTCGACTCCTGCTCTGAGCAAAGCGCTAAACAGAACTTTCTGGATATCAATCATAAACTCGGGTTGTACGATTTCGAAGTACGATCAGATGCCGACAGTAGCGGCGTTAGCGAGTTGAAAGAAGTAGGTCCTGACGACAATCGATCACAATACGTGCCTTATACCAATCGCAGGCTGAATTGGCATACGGACGGTTATTACAATTTGACGCAGCAGCAGATTAATGCCTTTGCGCTTTATTGTGTTCATCCCGCGGCTAAAGGAGGGGGTAACTATGTATTCGACCATGAGCTCATGTACATTCGTATTCGTGATACTGCACCCGAACTGATAGCGGCATTGATGGCGCATGATTTAATGGTTATCCCCGCTAATATTCAAGCAAATAAAGTAGTCAGGCCTGAGAAATCCGGGCCGGTCTTTTCAATTTGCCCACGGTCGGGCGCACTGCACATGCGATATTCTGCGAGACCTCGAAATATAGGCTGGAAATCCGATAAAGTGAGCGAGCGGGCGCTCAATTTGATTCGGGAAATTTTAATCGATGATAGTGGTGTGATCGAGTTTGAACTGGATGCGGGCCAGGGAATCATCTGCAACAACATACTGCATGGAAGGAAAGCCTTCGCGGATGCGGATACGACCCGGTCAAGAATGCTGTACAGGGCGCGCTATCTCGATTCGATCTCATTCGACAATCCTGCATAACCGGGGTTACGAGCATGCTCTGGTTAAGTGAAATTTTAATTCAGGACCACGATTTAACATCCTTTGCTGAATTGCAGGAGGCGTTGCAACAAAGAGCGCGGGATGGGGAGATTTTATTTGGCATCGATGTAAAACCATCGTTTCATGACACTCCTTCAGATTGGGAAACAGTACTGGAATCGACATTTGTGGCTAGAACCTGAATATTATGGTGTTCTGGAATGATGAAAACGAGCGCGAGTCTTCGCTAAAAGCACCGGAGGACGTGTTTGATGTTGTTTTTAAACTGAGTGGGAAATGCCTGGAAATTGATCATGCCCATGATTTGTCGCAAGCCCTGCGTCAAGTTATTCCTGATCAATCGTACCTGCAATTGGGTATACACCAGATACGCGTGGCCGAATCGGGTAATGGCTGGGACCGGCCGATGAATAGTGGAGCAACAATGCAGTTGTCAAGGAGGACCAAACTGGTGATACGTGCTGATCAGGACAGTCTAGATGATGTAACAAAAATCATCGGTAAGACACTACAGCTTGGAGACTGGCAAATTGAAATAGGGGAGAGCTCGATTCGTAAGCTCTCTCTGCTGGGAACCCTGTTCTCACATGCGGTAAGCTGTGATGAGCATTTGCCAGAAGAGGAATTTCTCGCAGAGGTGGCCGCGCAACTGGACGGGATGGATATATCCGTATCGAAAATGATTTGCGGCAAGGCGGGTTCAATTCGGACAGATGCGAAAAATATTTTTACCCGATCATTAATGATCGCTGATTTAAAGCCAGAGGAGTCGGTACGTTTACAAAAACAGGGAATTGGTGAAAGCAGACATTTAGGATGTGGAATTTTTATTCCGCATAAAGGTATTGACGCTGTTTACAGCGTGCAAGAATAGACAGACAAAATTTTAACTTTAGGGTGAGGTTACATAAATGAGTATCGAGGTTGGCGGAGTGACTATCGCATCGACTGCGACAGGGTTTCTGGAAAATATAGAAGACTGGTCTGAAGAGATTGCAACCATTATTGCCGAAGATGAAAAAGTCGAGTTATCTGATCGGCATTGGGATTTGATAAATTTTCTCAGAGATGAATATATCAACAATGGTGGAAACCAGCCCAATACACGAAACCTGGTAAAGGGAATGGCTAAAATATGGGGCGATAGGTCGACCAGTGCAAAAACTCTGTATGATTTGTTTCCTGGAGACCCGAGCAAGCAGGGCGGTCGTATAGCAGGATTACCCGAGAGCCGCAGAAAAGGCGGTTACTAGATCACTAAAGGTCCCCTGTATACCAGGCGAATTTTAAACGAGGAATAATTAAATGGCTGAGAAACAAAAGATAATTAAACAAATGCTCGATCTACAGCAAAAGTTCATCAAAATCGAACAGAATGGCGAATTCAGGGCTGATGAATACTACGACAGCGAAGGCGACAGCGAACTGGCAAAGTATAAGAAGACCTATGATGAACTGGCGGTCAAGTTAGTGGATATGGCACACGCGGAAAAAGGCTCGCAGCGTTAACTTAGAGCGTTAATTAGATCTCCGCCCACATGCGAACCAGGTTGGTGTAACTGTCATCGAGATGCTGGAAAGCTTTGCCAGGTGGCGCATCGGACAATTGATCCCTGGCCTGATATAGCTGGAACAGAATCTGGCGTTGCTCGGGACTGCGCACCATGCTTTGTACCCAGGCAATCGCAACCAGGCGCTCACCACGGGTTACCGGCTGCACTGCGTGGCGGCTGGATGAGGGATACAGAATGGCATGACCGGCGGGTAATTTTACTTGCTGGTGACCATAGCTTGTCTCGATGGAGAGTTCACCTCCATCGTAGTCATCTGGATCGCTCAGAAAAATGGTTATCGAGACATCGGAACGGTATCGCGCTGTGCCGCCCATCACCGGATCGTCGACATGGTAACCGTAAGACATGCCGCTTGTATAACGAGCGTAGATCGGCATCGAAATTTTGACTGGTAATATTGCGTTTAAGTAAACTGGGTGCTGCACTAAGCGGCTCATGACGACGTTGTTAAGAGCCTCGAACTGCTCACCACCGGCTGCTGCTTCTTCGTTGATCTTATACTTTTGAGCGTTGATACCGGCAGATAATTTGCCATCAACATAGTCGCACTGGTGTAGTACCGAGCGCACGGCATCAATTTCAGTTACATTGAGAATATCAGGAATTTTAACGAGCATGACTAATCAGCAGAATATCGTCGAGTTAACTATCGTATTTGATGATAAATCTTATTCGATCAATGTACCAGAGACGCTGGCTAGCGAAGCGCAGGAATTCTTCGACAAGATGGATATGGATATGAATGCCGGCTGGCAGATGAGCCGTTGGTGGGTACCGGACCCCGATCAAACCCAGCGTTGTCAGATTGTTGCCGACAAACTATTAACCGCGATGACTAACAATGATGAGAAGTTCGCACAACTCATGTGCGCTTACATCCTCAAGTCCAAACCCGCAACAAAACGAATCCAGATTAATACGGATGGTGAGATTCAGGGCAACGAGTTCCTGGAGATATAGTAGCAGGAGGGACAGCAGTGCTACAGGACGGTATATTTTCGATTCAGGCAAATACTATCCAGGTGGTGGCAATGTACTTTAAGCCCTGTTGCAAGGTTTGGCCGCGGTGTTCATGAGTCCAGAACGGCGGGAACAGGACTAGCTTGCCTTGCTCTGGTTGCACCTCGATATCCTGGTAGCGGAACTCGGTAGCGCCTCCGGGCCCATCCACGGTGTTCAGGTACCAGATTGCGACCAGTTGTCGCTGGGAAAATTCGTGACTGCCACCGTCAATATGCCAGTGGTAGAATTCACCGGGACTGGTTCGTTGCAGGCTATAGCCCATATCCTTAAACGGGCCCTTGAAAAAAGGGTAGAAATTGTTAAATTCGTGTAATGCCCGATCGAGCGATGAAAATAATAGTCGATCGATATCTTTCCAGTGAGGTTTGTTACTGACCACCAGATCGGTTGAACGCTTTATTTCGGTTTCCTGTGTGGCCTGCTGACCGATACGACCCGGGTATTGATCATCAGGATTTTTTTCGAAGCGGTTGATAATCTCTGCACAAACGTCACCCGCAAGTGCGTTTTTCTTTTCGAAAACAAATGATCCTGATTTTAATTCGAATATAGTCTGGGTCATGGGCTGTCTGAGTAATAGAACTGTTATTCTCTATTAAATTCTGGCCAGATGCTATCATCGCTGGCCACCGTCCTGGCTCTGACCAGGATTGAAAAGAGCTTTTTAATATGCGTGTCAATAAGAAATGGAATCAGAAAACCCGCGCCCGCAGCATTGAGCAAATGGCGAATGCGGTAGCGGCCGCTATCTGGAAACTGGCGGCACAGGTTTTGCTCAATCTCGAGAACGAGAACTTCGAAACTACCTCCCAGGGCCAGCGCCTGGACGTGCTCGAAGAGCTTGTCATATTTTTAGTGCACATGACGGACCGACACATCTGTGAGCAAACCACCGCGCCTAATCGAGCGCAGTTTATTTCAGCGTTAGCAAAAGATATCGCCCGCATGCTGGCGGAAAGCCGTAATGATACAGGCCAATCAGGAGATCACGCGGCGTCTTTCATAGAGAAGTGTAACCTGCGCACTGCCGTGTATGCGGGTTATAGTTTTTCCGCGGAAGAGGGCGCCAGTTTCGCGATGCGCTGTGTGCTAGGTGATCATATTATGGAAACAATGGGTGATCGCGAGAATAAATGGATCCCCGACTATATTATCGGGCGTGAAGCACCTGAAATTGAAGCCACACTAAAGCTCAGTCTGTCTGGTCTCGTCGTCTTTGATGAATAAACCTGGACGGGGAACCAAAACAAGACCAGCTTATGATGCTGGGAAAGTTATGAAAACCCTGGAATGTGCCTGCTACCGTCAATCTCCCTTAATCTAAACGGAAACATTCAGGCTTTCTTGATGTAGTAATGGTATTTGCCATCGGCTTCACTACTTTCCAGTAATTCGTTACCAGTCTGTTTGCAAAAAGCGTCGAAGTCTTTTACAGAACCAGAATCGGTAGAAATAACATATAAAACATCACCAGCGGCAAGATTGGTTAGTATTTTTTTGGATCGTAAAATTGGCAGAGGGCAATTCAGGCCAGTCGCATCAAATTTCTCAGTAAATTCGTTCATGGCTACTCCGGGTCAGATCTCGCTAAGACTACAGAATATCGACCCTTCCTGCCAGTTGGGGCCTTAAAATCTGCGATCGATATCCGCCCGCATTTCTCACCAGTCTTCTGCTCGGCAACTGCTCCATGCGTTGCTCTACCTCCTGCGTCCATGCAGTCGTGCGGCTGCCGATATGCTCGTTGTGACAGACTGTGCTCCTTGCAGCTGATTTGACGTAGTGTCGACTACGACTGCATCAACTTTCAGTCCGCGCAGCCCGTCACAACGGCATCTCGACACCCTCGGCAATTGCTCCTGCATGGCTCTACTACTGCACATCCATGTGCATATCGCGACGAATACTGGTGAGAAATGCGGGCTAGGGAAATTATCCCGATTTATACAGTATTAAACAATAGTCCACAGGGTTTTTCTGAAGCTGCATTCGCGATTGAATGCCGTGGTTATACTGCGGGCAAAAAAAAGCCGGGTGGTTAAGCCCGGCTTTGATGACACGATAAACCTGGTGGATAGCTACTTGCGTGCGCCCGGTCCGTTTACTTCCAGGCCATTGCTCATGTAGGTATGGAAATATTCGAGTGCCCTGTACTCCGCACTTTGTGCTTTGAATGGCTTCGCGCGCACCTGCTTGTTACAACCACCATAGCGGCGATGCGTTGTGCCGAGGCCACCCCATTTAGAACGATAAACCGGAAAGTGGGTTAGATGACCCAGCGCTGGACTCAGTAAATCTGCCCGAATCTTGTTGCCGGCATAAAAGTAATGACAATCGGCACAGGCCATATTCATCTGTCCGCGTTTGGTGTAAAAATGTTTTTTACCGCGTTCATAAGCCGCCAGTGCACGGGAATCATCCGGGATTACGATGTTGAAAACATTACCCCGCGAGGTATATGACATATAAGCGGAGATGTCTGCGATTGGGCC
>JBGUEB010000184.1:0-7081 GCA_041821565.1 Gammaproteobacteria bacterium
ACGACTATCGCCACAACCGAGATGAAAATGGCGTTTTTATACACAAGTCCATGAATGCCGAAGAATTCATCCGGCTTGCGATAATACCAAGGACGAGCGCCGCCAGGCCAGTCAGTCCGACGACAATTCCAAATGGGGCCGGTGTATCGTCGTGGAACACGCTGACCATCGCCGCGATTACACCCGACAGGCCAATTTCCAGGCTGCCAAACATCGCAGCGGCACTGCCCGCCGAACGCTCCACTGCGGCCATCGCCTTTGAAGTAGCAACGGCAAACATAGGGCCCAGACCAAAGGCGATAAATAAATAGGCAAAGGTGAGCGAATAAGGTGATAACCCGCCAATAAATACGAAACCTACCACCATCGCGGCACCAAAAATGAGCACCGTGAGACCAAGGTTAAAGACACGAACCGAAGGCCAGAAATCAACCAGCCGCGTTGCCAGCATACTGCCAAGAAAAAACGGAACCACTATGGCAGCCTGGAAATAACCAAAATGCTGTATCTCGACACCGAAGTACGAAATCAGTATAAAAGGTGCACCGGTCACATAGGCATAAATTAGCCCAAGGGACAATCCCGCGAGTACCCCGTAAACCATGAAAACCGGGTTGCTTATCAGCATCAGGTAATTTCTCGCGATCGATTTTATCTTTAGCGCATGTGGATCGGGTGTTGTCGATTCGGGCAATAACAGGAAAATTAAAAAAGCTGTCAGGATTCCGATGGCCGCTATTACATAAAAGTTATACTGCCAACCAAACAGAACATGGATATAGCCACCCACCACAGGCGCAACCGCGGGTGCCAGCGCAATCGACATTCCATAAATCGCAAAGCCCTTCACCTGCTCCTGCTCGGTAAACAGGTCTTTGAATACTGCCAGGCACATGACCGCTTCGGCGGCCGCAAAGAAGCCCTGTAGTACGCGCGCAATCAATAATTGATCGATGCTTTGTGCGAAAGCACAGGCAAGGCTGGCGATAGAAAATAATATGATCGAACCGAGAAATATGGGTCGCCGCCCAAATCTGTCGGAAAGCGGCCCATAAATCAGTTGCGCAAATCCATAGACAATCAGGTTCAGGCTGATGGTCAATTTCATCAGCTCGGGTGTCGTTCCGAAGTACTCCGTCAGGTAAGGCAGGCTGGGTGCATACAGGTCGGTGGACATAATGCTACCGGAGCCTGCTAACACCATGATCGCGAGCACCAGGGTAAAATTGTGCGGTGTGGGTGATTTCGCGACGGTATCGATGATCTGTTCCAGAGACTATTAACGCTAAACTATTCAGCGAATTGCACGATAACCGACTTCAACACAACTAGATAGAATATTCTACTGGACTTCTGGATTGGGCCGGGTTCAAGCCTACTGACCAGGAAACTTCACTGGTTTGATTCCCTCGCATACAATAACATTGTGTAAATCCTGGCCCGATCGTTACTATTATGACGTCATTTGATCCAAACGAAAAAGAAACCCGCCTCAGGCAAGATGCAGAATCCTGGGATACATTGAATCCGGGAAACGCCCTGGAAAATGATATACCAGTCATCGATCTGCAGGAATATTTTGCAGATAAAAACGAACAGTCGCTTCAGATAGTTGCCGATCAGTTATTGCATGCCAGCACCGAAGCGGGCTTTTATAGTCTCACCGGGCATGGAATATCTGAAGACCTGATAGAACAAATACTCGATCTGGCACAGAAATTTCACGCCCTGCCCCTGCACACCAAGATGGCCCTGGAAATGGACCATGCAAACCGTTTAACCGGCGGGGTCGGCTATATGCCATTTCAAAATCGAAAGCTGCCAGCTCGAACCCGGGGAAATGCCAACGAGGCCTATATTATCAAACGCGAGATCGGCCCCCGTAACGTCACCCTGGATAAGAACCCCTGGCCGTCGGAGCAGGACCTTCCAGGATTTCGTCAACAGGTCGAACACTATGCCGGGGTTATCGAACATCTGGCTCTGCAGCTACTACCGATTTACGCCACAGCACTCGGCATGCCTGAAGACTTTTTTAAGGCCGGATTTGAGTCACCGATATATCGTCTGCGCATGACTCGCTATCCGTCGATAACTACGCATGCCCTGGATGAGTTTGGTATTGCACCCCATGTCGATTCGACTTTTTTTACCATTCTGCTTCAGGATAGCGAGGGGTTGGTTATCTATAATGAACGGCGCCATTGCTGGATAAAGGCACCGGTGATTAAAAATGCGTTTATCGTCAATACCGGTGAACTACTCAGGCAATGGAGCAATGATTATTTCATCAGCGTCAAACATTTCGCCAACAACAATACTGGAAGGCAACCACGTTACTCGGTGCCCTTCTTTTTTAACGCCACTGCCGACTATCCAATGGAATGCATTCCCAGCTGCCAGTCACCAGACAACCCGGCAAAATACCCGCCAATCTCCTACCTGGAAAGCCAAAGCGTTGTGCAGGGCGAATAGATCCTTTCGCTGCGATACATTCGATCTATTATCGCTAACAACTCCCAACTGGAGAAAACCATGAACCGGTACTTTCAACCCAGGTCTATGCCCGAATCGAGTGCGCCTTTCACCCAGGTAGTAATCGACGATAGCTACGCCCACCTTGCCGGTATCGTAGCCGCTGATTTTCCCGAGGGACAACTTGTACTAGGCGACGCAAACAACGAAACACGGGCAGTGATGACACTGATTTCGAATATCCTCGCAGAACTTGACCTGACCTTTGCCAACGTCGTGCGTACCGACGTTCACCTTGCAAACCTGGATGATTTTGACCTGATGGACGCGGCCTATCGTGAATTCTTTAGTCCCGGTCAATACCCTGCGCGAACCACAACCGAATCCCGTCGCCTGTTCGGTGATAGCCTGGTCGAAGTCACCTGTATGGCACGACTCAACAACTAGTCGATTAATCCATGTCAGTTTTGACTGGATTAGTTGATATAAGGTTCAACGCATTGATCTCAGGATTGTTTGCTTCGATAACCCCGGCGTGGGCATTAAATACCTCGACTGCACCGAGCTCGCGGCTATGCATTTTTGCTACCAGCTCGGTAGCATTAAAACGCCCAAGATCATTCATCGTACCGGGCAAGACAGTTTACCCGTGCTGCAGTGATGCCAGTGTGTAGAGTAAAATCGATTTTGTCTGCCCGCGTACGGCCGATTCGCCTACCTGGCTAAAATCGAATTCTCGCGCCAATTTCATCGTCATTTCCGATATCAGCAAGCGCGTGCCATATTCCTTGTTCAGGGACTCCAGGCGTGCGGCGAGATTGACAGCATCACCGTGCACCGTGTAGCTGAGACGGCCCTTGGCACCTATCGCGCCAGCTACAACCGAACCAGTGTTAACACCGATGCGGACATTCAATCTCTCGCCGGCAAAATTTTCTGAGTTCACACAGGAGAGCATTCCCTCGGCCGCATGAATGGCATTCGTTGCATGATCCGAATTGGTAATCGGCACGTTAAAAGTTGCCAGGATCGCATCTCCCTGAAACTGGGTGACAACCCCATCGTGTTGTTCGAGTATTGCCACCATCGCAGAAAAGAAGGTATTCAGTACATCGACCATTTTTACCGGCCCGAGCGATTCGGTGAGCTGCGTAAACGATTCGATATCGCAAAATAATATGGTGGCCTCGACCTGTTGAGGCTCAATCTGACCACCCCCTGCAAGTAACGAGTGTGCCACCTCTTCCGGCACAAACCTGCCGAGGGTTTCTCGAATCAACTGGCGTTCTTGCAGTCCTTTGACCATATTATTAAAGGCGATGCTGGCATCATTGAGCTCGCTGATTTTGCTGCCCGAAAGCTCGGGAACCGTTTCGAGTCTTCCCGATTCGACGTTGCGCGCGGCGTGCACAATAGCCTTGATTGGGATACTTACCTTACGCCCGGCAACAATTGAAGCAATGATTGCAATGACCAGAACCAAGAGCCCCGCCAGCAGGGCGTTCCACAGTTGCCGGAGATCCACATTACTGAAAAGCGTGGTATTAATATATGCGCCAATGGTCCACGGGGCTTCGCCGTATCGATCGATATCCCGGTACAGGTAGAGGTAGAAGTTGTTTCCCAACAGGACACCTTTGACCTCGGTGTCGATCATTGCATCTGAGATAAACGCTTCCTCCTTATCGGGTGTCCATATCCGACTTAATACAACATCACCCATCGATTCGAGACTGGGCATTGGCTGTTTCTGTTCTTCAGAAGATGACTGGTTGTTGATCAGCATCGGGTGCGCCAGCACAAACTCCTTGTCGTAGAGCACAAATGGTGTCAATCCGGTTTCGGCATAGTGCATCGATAAAAATTCTGACAGCTCAGCAACAGTCACTATCTGTGCAAACAGGCCGATAAAGTCACCATTCTCATCAGATAGTGGAGTGTCGTGCAACAAAGTGGTTTTACCCACCGGCTGTGTTGCCCAGATAGGTGTGCGCCAGGCCGGTTTCTGTTCCATCTCAACCGCTTGCAACCATGTAATAATCTCCGGTCGCCCAGACCAGTCCTCCTGGTAGATTTCTCTGGTACCACGTAGCCAACGACGGCTTTGGCCGTCTGCTGTGACAATTGCAACGCCGGCGACCTGGGGTGTGGCTGCCAGTACACCAAAAATATACTCGTCATATTGCTCCGGGTTCGATAAATCATGAATATCCCTGGCAACCCATACCGCCTGTTCCCGAACAGGTTTCAACCTGAACTCCAGACTCCTTTCCATCGCACCAATCAACGTGTCAGCCTTATCCGCCCACAACTGTCGAGTACTGGTCGCGGCCTGGCTAAACCCCAGGTAGAGCGCGATGCCAACCGTGATTGCGAGTAAACTGCTGGTGCCAAATACGGTAATGGCCGTGATTGGAATACGGTAATCTTTCTTCATGAAAAACATTACTTTTTCTGTTTGAGCAGGGTCGCGAGACCTGCAAAGGGATTGTGGGTCACATCACTTTGCCCGGGGTCAGCACCAATATCACCGTAACCCGCATCGGTTTGACGCGAGTGTTCATTATCATGGCAATAAACGCACAACAACTCCCAGTTACTGCCATCAGCAGCGTTATTGTCATGGTTATGATCACGGTGATGAACCGTAAGTTCACGCAGATTCTCTCGATTGAACTCCCGCGCGCAACGACCACAAACCCATGGATACATTTTTAACGCCTGGGCACGGTAACCCTGCTCACGCTCCTCGCTTGCCCGGCGCGCCTGGGCGACTATCTGGTCGAGTTTTTGTGAAGACTTTTCTGTCGGCATGGTTAAAACCTGATATCGGGTAAATTTTATAACCCGAATTATTATGACTGGCAAGACATACTGCACTGGACACCGATAGATTTCGGCGAATTAGCCCTGTACTGATCTTTATCCCGGGAATTCCTGGCCAGTGAGGGTGTCGTAAATGGTTATTGCCCGATGCCCCCTAAACATATACTCTCGCCAGCTTCTGTGTAGTGAATCTTTATGCGTAATATTTCCCTGCTCCCCTACTTCCTGATTGTCGTAGCCGGCCTGCTCTGGGGTGTTACTTTTTCATTTGCCCTGATCGCCACCGCCGATGGAACGCATCCAATGGTGTTAACCACCTGGCAGGTGCTAATCACAGCCTTTCTATTTATCGCCGTCTGCCTGGTTTCGAAAGTACCCATGTTTAGGTTCCGAAACCTCCAGGTCTATGTTCTTATTGCAATTCTGGGCATAGTCGCACCCGACCTGCTGTATTACTTCGCGGCGCCTCATCTGAATGCAGGCATACTTTCAATTACGGTATCCACTGTGCCGTTGTTCACTTACGCGATCATGTGGGCAATGCGATTCGAACCTGTAATACTAAAACGGGCATTTGGCATAATACTCGGCATGATCGCAATCCTGCTATTAGTGCTGCCCGACCAGGGGCTCAGCAGTGAAGACGCCAATTACTGGACCCTGCTGGTGGTTTTATGCGCCGTGTTTTATGCGATTGAAAATGTTTATATCGCGGAGGGTATCAGTGATGATTTAGATATTCGTGAGTTACTCTGCGGATCTAATATAGTCGCGGTTGTATTTATGGTTCCGGCCACATCATCGCTGGGATATGCAGTTCCACTCGCCGGGGTGCTTAGCTCGGCTGGGCTGGCAATCTCGGCCATTGCGATATTCAGCACCTTAGCCTATATAATGTTCTTCTACACGATAAAGACAGCGGGGCCGGTATTCGCCAGTCAATGTGCTTATGTAGTAACAATTTCAGGTGTGCTCTGGGGTATCGTGATTTTTGCCGAAGTACATACCGTCTGGGTATGGCTCTCGGTCGCGGTGATGATGGCCGGGTTAGCGCTGGTTACGCCGAGCACTAGAAATCATGGTGAATTGTCCCCATATTCAGCCGGGAGCCTCTGACAATTCTCATATGAGAGGAGTTGACAGGGTTTGATTCGGATTTTTGCATTAAATACTCATTGGATTTTCGCTTGAAACTTAATTTTTCTATCTTGCTTTTGATCGTAACGCTATTTGCCGGCTGCTCGATGCTATCCAACCCTGATCCTATTGCGCAACGTACCACGGAGCTCAAGGTCCAGTATGAGCAGTCTGCCGATAGACCTGAGGTAGATAACCTCACTGATAAACCAACGATAAAGGTGCTTTCCCTGAATATGGCTCATGGACGAAAAGACAGCTTCACCCAGTTTTTTGTGGACGAAAAGGATTTTCACCAGAACCTGGTCGATATTGCTGCTTTCCTGAAAAGAGAAAATGCCGATATCGTCACCTTGCAGGAAGCGGATGCCCCTTCCAGTTGGAGTGGTAATTTTAATCATGTCGAATTCCTCGCCCGCGAAGCTGGCTACTCCTGGTATACGCATGCAATACACATCAACAACATGTTTGGCACCTACGGTACCGCCGTGCTATCGCGTTTCCCGATAACCAGGGGCTATGGAATCGACTTTAACCCGACACCGCCCACACCCAAGAAGGGGTTCACCCTGGCAGAAATTGAATGGAAGCCGGAGAATGGTACTAAGGATAAAGTTGTTATCGACGTGATATCCGTACACCT
>JBGUEB010000185.1:0-7080 GCA_041821565.1 Gammaproteobacteria bacterium
CTTGACGAAGAAATAATGGCGCCAAGCTGATCACTGGATTCATCCCAGGCGGCGATTGATAATGTCATGCTATTGGCTCCAGTCGCTAAAAAATCTTCGCAATGCGCCACAAAACTTTGAACATTTGAATTCGAAGCCGCCGGCGCTGGTTGCCGAAGGATAACATGACCCACGCTGATGTCATCGGCGATTGGACGTGAAGCCGCCGCCTTTCCGTCATAATTCATATTATTAGCGGGCCGGGATATCAACAGGGATAAGCTTTTAGGCCTGGGGTCGAAAATATTGGAGATTTGTCGCACCGGGTTGCCGGCCGTGCGCAGGCAGCCGACGCCACTATTTGCCCACCTGGCATCCGTGTACTACAATTTCGGCTGGAGTGGTCCTGCTGAGATGGCGCGAGAAGCCGCTGATATTAGCGAGCAGGTATTACAAAACAAAACAACCAGTGTTACTGGTCAGGGTGCCTTTCCTGGGTACTACTGCAGCAGCCGTGAAAGCTTGAGGTGAAAACGATGCCAACCCACAAACGCATCCGCATGTTCAATACCAGGGATACTTATCCGAACCAGGCACTCGACAATGATCTTTGCCAGGCCGTAGTCGCCGGTAACACGGTTTATGTACGGGGACAGATTGGCAGCGATTTCGAAGGCAATCTGGTTGGCCTCGGTGATGCCGGCGCACAGGCTGAACAGGCAATGGAAAACGTCAAACAGTTACTCGAAGAGGCGGGTAGTGACTTGAGCCACATCGTTAAAACCACGACCTATATTACCGATCCTCGTTATCGTGAGCCGGTTTACCGGGTAGTTGGCAAGTGGCTCAAGGGCGTGTTTCCGATATCGACCGGTATCGTCGTTGCCGGCCTCGGACAGGCCGAGTGGCTGATGGAAATTGACGTTATCGCGGTTATTCCGGATTAAGCTGTCATCCCAGGTTCAGCCCGGCAGGATGGGTCACTCATAATTTCAGATCAGGGCAAAAACAAAGAGGGATTAACCCAGGCACCATTAAGCCCAAGGCTCCAGTGCAAATGCGGGCCGGTCACCCTGCCTGTGGCACCAACCTTACCGATGATCTGGCCTTTTTTAATCTGTTGGCCGATTTCGACATCAATCTCACTGAGGTGGGCGAACATGCTGATCATGCCCTGGCCGTGGTCAATGTAAACCAGGTTGCCACTGAAGAAAAAATCGCCAAGTTCAATGACGGTACCCATGGCCGGGGCCGCTACCGGGACGCCCTCATTAGCGGCAATATCCATACCACTATGTGGTCGCCGGGCCTGGCCATTAAATACGCGGCGGCGCCCGAAACTACCGGTCATTATTCCCTCTACTGGTTGCAGGAAATCGATCTCGACCGTGGTATTCGTATAGCGATTTTTTGCTTTCTTCTGGCGTTTCTGTTCCTCCAGAATACGGTCCATATCGCTCGCATACGGATTTACTTTTCTATCATCCTTGATATTGATGTGCTGGGTGGAATACTCTTTGTCGGAGACCGTGAAAAATTTTTTCTGCAGAGAGGATTCATTGTCCCAGTGTCCGCTAATGTAGTATTCACCCGGTTTGAGACTTAGAGGTATACCGACAATCGCAACTAAATTATGATTCAGGCTGGTGACCAGCACCGGCCTGTCTCGAAATTTGAAATGGGGCACTTTATCCGATTTGCCCAGTTTGATAATAGCAACCCCGCCTGGTACCAACGAAGGACTCGGAGCAGCGAATAATCTCCCAATTGGCAGTAATAACAGAATAAAAAGAGTAGAAAGGAAAATTTTATGCATTCGAGCGAGAGTCACATCTGAATTCCCCGGATTATACATGGGGACTCCGTGAGCAACATTAAAATCGAACTTTTCATAATTCATAAAACTCATACTCTATGTTGTAGACGAAATAGAGTCATCTGCACGATCAATCATTCAAGTTCGAAACAGGAGTAAATGCTTTGAAAGAGCTGGGTAACATCAGCAGCAAGTTGCTGGTATTTGGTGGTCCCTACAGCAACCTCGCTGCAACCCGGGCGATTTTTAATAAGGCCGGAGAGTTAAATATTCCAGCGCATCACGTCATCTGTACCGGTGACCTGGTGGCTTACTGCGCTGAACCACAGCAAACCGTGGACCTGATTCGTGACTGGGGTATCCACGTGGTGATGGGAAATTGTGAAGAATCCCTGGCCCTGAACCAGCTCGATTGCGGCTGCGGGTATGAACAGGGGAGCGCCTGCTCGACACTTTCGCTGGCCTGGTACGAGTACGCCAGTCAACATGTCGATGCTGCCAGTCGGGTGTGGATGAACCAACTACCTCGCTCTATCACATTTAGCATTCGAGACTATAAATTCAGAGTCGTGCACGCCAGTGTGTCGAGCATTAACCAGTTCATATTTGCTTCGACGCCGGCGCGGGTGATGAACCGGCAATTTCTGCAGGCCGACGCCGATGCCGTCATCGGCGGCCATTCGGGAATACCGTTCGGGCAGGCATTTGGTTCCAGCCTGTGGCTCAATGCCGGCGTCATCGGAATGCCCGCGAATGACGCGAGTACCGACGGCTGGTATATGTTGCTGGAGCCGGACCAGCACGGCTTTCAGGCAAGCTGGCATCGACTGCCATACGATGCCGTCACTAGCCAGCGATCGACTCGCGAGGCGGGAATGGAAGAGTTTGCGCGCGCACTGGCGGATGGTCTGTGGCCAAGTATGGATGTATTGCCCCCGACAGAACGAAGACAGCAGGGTAAGCGTTTAAGCCTTTCACCGGTTCGTATCGAACTGGATTAAATCGCCCCGACAGATTTTTTTCAGGAATCCAGCCGATCGCTTTCCAACTGCTCGACATAGAGCAGGGTGGCACCGGCGACGGCCACCGGCATGACGATGAAATTAATCAACGGAATACTGGTCAATACCATGACCGAGCCGCCAAATCCCAGCGCGAGCCCCTTGCGGCCTGCGAGTAACTGTTTTTGTTTCGAAAAAGTAAGGTCGTGGTTACCCATCGGATAGTCGAGATACTCGAGCGAGAGCAACCAGGAACCAAACAGTACCCACAGAAATGGCGCGACAAAATTAACCACGGGAATCAGGCTAATCAATAACAGGCCCAGCGACCATAACGCGATATAAACAAGCTTACCCAGTTGCGACAGCAGGCTGTTTTTAAACATTACAAAAAAACTGATAGGCGAACTGACGGCCTTACCGGTTAACATGATTTCAATTTTTTCCGATAGCAGCGCGTTAAAGGGTGCCGCGACAATGTTGGCAATGGGTGTAAAAGTGAAGAAGACGATAATGGCAGTGAGCATCGTAATAAAAAGCCATATGATCCAGCGAAGAAAATCAAGAAATCCGGGAACATAGGACATGAGCGACTCAACTAGCGGTGAAAACTGCGTGTAGCCTAGCCAGATAAGGCCTCCAAACAAAACCACGTTGATCAGTAGCGGGATGACCACGTAGAGACGCACATCAGGATGCCGAATCAGCCGTGCCCCTCGTCCCAGGCAGGCTGCACCCAACATAATATCGCCGGTTTTCACCATACTAGCCCCCAAAAATGATGATTATCTTGATGGTTCAAAATTTATCCCGAGAAAATGATCAGGCCGATAAAACCATCGCCGCTATGAGGCGAAACCGGCGCCTGACAAGCCTTCATTCCGGCAATATAACCGGCTCTGGAGCCACCCAGTGTTGCGCCCGATGCTCGGCCACGATCTGCGTGTATACCCCACCGCGAACATTAAAATCGGCGCTAACCCGCATGAACCGGGGAGAAATAGCCTGGACCAGGTCCGACAATATCTGGTTTGTCACGGCCTCGTGAAATGCACCCTGGTCGCGGTAAGACCAGAAATAGAGCTTCAATGACTTTAATTCCAGGCATTGCTGGTCGGCAATATATTCAAGCTGAATGCTGGCGAAGTCGGGCTGTCCGGTCAGCGGGCAGAGACAGGTGAACTCGGGTGTATCGATGCGGATCGTGTAGTCACGATCCGGCTGCGGGTTTTCAAAAGTGTCGAGCACTGTGGATGGTTTGCTACTCATGGGTATATCTCGTAATTCAATAAAACAATAGACTGACCAGGCGACTATTATGGCCGATCTTTCGGTGGTCAAAAAATGTACTGCCATGGTTGACGGCAAGGGCTAAATTTTACGCGCGATTCTACACTAGAAACGACAATACCGGTGCCCTGATTACAGACAAAAATTTAATTTCATTTACCTGTTTCCTAAACCAGTCCCACTAATCCGGGTTAACAGGGGCATTAACAATAATTTCCCCGATCCTACTGTTGCCGGTGGCTGCAGATGGTATACTTCGAGGCCCGAAAAAAGCCGAAATTCGTTAACCCGACCCTATGCGTTTAAGCCAAATTAAAATTGCTGGTTTCAAATCCTTTGTGGATCCGACCAGAATTGTATTTCCCGCCAATATCACCGGAATTGTAGGGCCGAACGGCTGTGGAAAATCGAACGTAATCGATGCGGTACGTTGGGTGATGGGAGAGTCCTCGGCCAAAAATCTGCGCGGTGATTCGATGGAGGATGTAATTTTCAGCGGGTCCTCTGCGCGCAAGCCAGTCGGGCAGGCTTCGGTTGAGCTGGTCTTCGATAACTCAGACGGGCGGGTTAAAGGCGAATATGCGAAATATAATGAAATTTCGGTAAAACGCCTGGTTACCCGGGTCGGGCAGTCCAAATACTATCTTAACAATACCCATTGCCGCCGCCGTGATATAGCAGATATTTTCCTCGGTACCGGGCTGGGGCCACGCAGCTATTCGATCATTGAACAAGGCATGGTGAGCCGGATTATCGATGCCAAACCTGAGGATTTGCGGGTATACCTCGAGGAAGCCGCCGGCATATCAAAATACAAGGAAAGACGGCGCGAGACCGAAAAGCGGATACGTCATACGCGCGAGAATCTCGAGCGACTGGTTGATTTGATTGAAGAAATTGACAAGCATCTGAATCGGCTTAAACGGCAGTCTCAATCCGCGGAGAAGTACAAGCTGCTTAAACAGGAACAACGTAAACTCGAAGCTGAAAATCTACTGTTACAGAAAATGTCGTATGACCGCGATATATCCGAGCAGACTGGAAAACTGAACAGCGCTGAAACTTCTATGCAGGAGCAGCTCGCACAGTTCCGTAACATTGAAAAGCAAATCGAACAATGCAGGCAACTTTTGATCGAAGCGAACGATCGGCACAACGAGATTCAGGGCCAGTATTATCAACTGGGTGCGGATATTTCCACCCAGGAACAGGGTATCGAACACCAGAAAAATTTACGCCAGCATAATACCCAGGAACTCGAAAATATGCGCCAGTCATTGCTTGATTCGCAGCAGGTGATTGACCTCGACCGGGACAAAATGGAAAAACTGGAAGCCGAGCTCATGCCCATCCAGCCACGCTTGGAAGCCCTCGTGAAAGAACTCCAAATCAGCGAGCAGGCGGCTGCTCAGAGTGAAAGCGACATGAGCGCCTGGCAGGAAAAGTGGGACCAGTTCAATCGTGATTTCCATCAAATTCACGAATCGGCGCAAATCGAAAACAGGGGTATCGAACATATCGAAAGGCAGGTCAATCAATCAGGCCAGCGCAGAGGACGTTTGCAGGAAGAGTTGCTGACCCTGGATACGAGCCGATACGACGCGGATATCGAGTCCCTCGAACTCAGCGCGGATGCGAAAGGACAGGAACATGCGGCTATGCTCGAACAGGTAGATGCCAGTTCTGAAGATATTCTAAAGCTGCGCGGGGCGATCGAAAATCAATCGACCCAGCTTGACGAAAAACGGCTGCGGGTACAAACATTGCGCGGGCGCCTGAGTTCGCTGGAGGCCTTGCAGCAGCATGTACTTGCAGAAAACAGCGATGAAATTCGAAATTGGCTGGATCGATATCAGATCAATTCTGGTAAACGCCTGACCGAAGTGCTGAAAGTGAAGGATAACTTCGAAAAAGCGGCAGAGGTGGTACTAGGCCCTTTCCTCGGTGCCTATTGCGTAGCGCCCGGCCAGGCGATACCCGACTCGCTCTTGCCCAATCATAATATTGCCCTGTTTGACAGGCAGAAGAAACAGGCGTCGGGCCGACAGGCGAGAAACTGGTCGCGCCTGATCGATGCGATAGAGTGCGATATAGATTTATCGGCCCTGTTGTCGGATGTATACCTCTGTGGAAATTTGCAGGAACTAAGCCAGAGGCGGCCGCAGCTTGAAGCGGGCGAAAGCCTGGTTACCGCAGAAGGATTGTGGGCGGGGTCGAACTGGGTTTTGCAACTGGGCGATGAGGATGCGCGCACTGGCATGTTGTCACGAGAACAGGAAATATCCCGTATTCGAAAGGAACTCGAGGAAATTACCAGCCAGGCCCTGGTTTTAAAGTCGCAAACCGATGGCGATCGCCAACGTCTACAACACGGTGAACTGCAGCGAGACGAGGATCAACGCGGGCTCAATCAATTGCAACAGCAAATATCGGAAATTCGAGATCGACTCACCCAGGCCAGGGGGCGCGTGGATCAGTTGCAGGGGCGTCGCCAACAGTTACAGCAGGAATTAATTGAACTGGCCGAGATCGAAGCAAAACACGGCAATGAATTACAGGCTAACAGCATTAAGCGAAATCAGTTTTTAAGCCAGATAGAACAAATGACTTCAGACAAATCGGCCTTGCTGGAACATAAAGTGACCATTCAGGAAAATTTAACCAGCAGCCGGGGCGCTTTGCAGGAATGCCAGAAAAGTTATCATCAACTGCAAATGCAATCACAGTCGTTGCAGTCCGAACAGCGTGCAACAAAATCCAATATCGAGCGACTTGGTCAGCAAAATGAGCAGTTTAGTGGTCGCATGGACGAACTTCGCGCTGCGATCGAGGCGGCTGCAGGGCCGCTTGAAGCGATGGCAAGTTCTCTTCAGGTACTGCTACAAAGCAGGAGTCAAAATGAACAGTCGCTTGCTGAATCCCAGGAAAGTGTGACCAGGCTTGATAATCAGCAACGTCAACTGGAAGCCCAGAGAAACCAGTTGCAGCAAGTCA
>JBGUEB010000186.1:0-7035 GCA_041821565.1 Gammaproteobacteria bacterium
ATTGTTCGCGCTTTGTTCACGTAACCCAAAAGCGTTTTTGTTCCCGCTTGCACTTTTTGAAAAGTTGTCGCAGTTGTCGCCGCCGTACTTGCCGAACTTCCGCCCGCTGCCGCCGCTGTTCCGCCGCCGCCGCTACCGCCGCTTCCGCCGCTTCCGCCGCATCCAGCTGAAACTAGCATCACTACAGGAATAAGTTTCAACAAAATTGCCTGCAAAGATGACAGGCTTCTTATTGAATTTTGCGATTTAGAAATGCCTGTGTTAACCATATCCATGTTCCTATCCCTGTCCAACGGAGTAGCGGGAATCAAAATGATCGAGCGAGAATAAAGGTAAAATCGGTTGATTCGAATTTATTATAAAGCTCTGGATCATTGGTTTTACCGGCAAGCCAGCGGCCGCCAAAACCAAATTCCCACAACTGTGTAGCGGCGTACTTGACAAATAAACCAGCGTTCCAGTAATACTCACCGCGACTGTCCCAGAATGCGTCCATACCGTCGAGTTGCCCTTCGAAACTCCATTTCGGCGTTAAATGGTATTCTGCAGAACCGTGGATTACCGGCCCGACGCCAGAGGCCTTGACTTCCACCTGCTTTATAACCGAATTAGGAGTCCCCAGGTCTTGCTCAATATCAACCTGGGTATAGGTATACTGCAAGCCCGCGCCTGCGCGTAGTGTCCAGTGTTGATTCTTAAACAGGGCGGTGCGCCATCGAAACCGCCAGTCGAACCAGCGGTAATTCGAATTGAAGCTTGAAGAATCGGCGGGATCGAAAGTCTCGCCCGCGAAGTCGAATGGTTGAGTCGGGTTACCATAGTCGGTGATGCCCAGTGGGGAGTAGTACACAGACCAGTCCTGGTTTGGATAACGCTTTGGGAAATACTCATAAAGCAATCTGGCCGTCGGCGCCGTATTCTCTTCAAGTGAGGCAAAGTCCATTAAGGTACCGGTACCATTTGGCGACTGAACCAGATTGGTCTCCTGGTACAGGGGTCCAAATTCGAACGTGAATTTATACCGTGCCCTGAAACTTGCCGGGTCGCGCGGCTGCCGGTTCCCGCTGAAAGCATAGTCCCAGGTCAGCATTATATCGTTCTCGGCTGAAAAACTTGGATAAATGCGAGATTGCCCGGGGTAAGGTGATGTTGCATACCAGTTTGACATCAGTGCCACCATGGTTCCACCGAGAATATCGTCATCGAAATGCTTTTGCGCACAAGCGCGGCTATAGGCGGTCACACCAGCAAGTGCGTAGGCCGGGATACCCCATCCCTTGCCATAGCGAGTATAAATGAATGCCGCCGCCGACATCGCCGAAGACACGTGCCCGGATACGAAGGACTGCTGGCTGGTACCCGCGTCGGGACGTTCCTTGCCTCCGACTTCCTTGAAAAATCCGGTAGCGAGGCCAGTGTACAGCAATGTCTTGGTATACTGCCCCGCGCCATTTGCATCTTTATATCCGGCTGTTAATGCGTAAGCCGACAACGGCAGGGCCACGGTGAGCTGATCGCCCAGATCGCGCAGTTCCTGACAGCTCGCGGAATACGCGTACGCGGGTGACCACCCAAACATTAGCAAGAAGCTCGCTAATAGGAGTGATACCTGGGATTGATGAGAAAATTTCATGGGTTCTCCTAATATTAGCGGGATCTGATTCTACGAAAGAGCGTTTTGATTAGCATCGCATTTAGCTTTAATCGAGGCTTAATAATTTATTTTACTCGAGCCCTGGACCAATTAATTTTGGGTCTATCAATGAAAGCTGTAGCCCGTCACCAATGTCAAAATGTCATACTGCACGTGATTGGTTAGCTCGGAAGTTTCTATGTCTCTTTCGTAATAGCTGTATCCAAAGGCAGCATCCCAATATGGATTAAACTGGTAAGAAAATAGCAAACTGCCATCTACTTGTTTATCGGTAGATAACGATATGCCGGCGATATCCACAAGAATTGACCACTTGTGGTTTAACTTGATGTCCATACCGGCACTCACCATCGGCAACCAGGTCCGGTCGTCTACCTTGGCGTATACCGGAGTTCCAGTAGTAGTTTCGAGCTCCAGTACGGTACGGGTATAAGCCAGCCTGGCACCGACTCGAAAATCAAATAATTCAGTGCTGTGAAAGCCATAGTGGTAGCCTATATCCAGTTCAGTCATGCGATAAGCCGATCGAATTTCGGTATTCGCCGGGAACACCTGGCCGGCAAAAAATGTCGGGGCAGAAAAAGTACCAAAGTCACGTGCCTCGAATGGTGACAGCGTGAAAGATAGCGTATGCCGGTCGGCTACAAACCAGTCAAAAGTTGGCGCAGCAGTGGTTAGAGGATCGGTCGTCCCTTCAAAATTCGCCAAATCGAAGGTGGTGCCGGTCGCAGTCGGCGAAGTAAATTCATTTTTTTGCATAAAGGCGGGCCCGAAACCCAGCGCATATCGGTATTTGGGTTTTGAATCGCTCGATATTCTGGTCTTTTTAGGTTTTCCGTCTGTTACCGTTACTGCAATTCCGGTGGTGTCGCCTATAACCATCGGGGTAACGGTGATATTCGAGTCGAACGGCGTAACCCAGAACAAATTACTAAAAAATGACACGCTCGCCCCTGCAATAACATCGTCTACATGATGTGCGTCTGCCTGTACCCGGCTATAGGCGGTAATCGTGGCCAGAGTGTAAGCGGGAATACCCCACTTTGGGCCGTATCGAGTATTCAGGAATGTGGCGCCTAGGAAAGCGCCTGTCGTGTGTCCCGAAGGATAAGAAGTTTTTGATGAAGAGTTATTGGGGCGGGTTTTTTCGACGATACCCTTGCCAACCGTGGTAATTGTTAACGAAGTCAGGGCAGATTTATAAAATTGAAATCGACCCGGTTGATCGTCGTAAATAAATGTCGCCCCCCAGGCAGTCAGCGGCAGGATAAACTGCATCGCATCGCCGAACTCAGTCAGGTTTTCATTTTCTTCCGCGAAAGCATGGTTCATACTGAAAATGATCAGCCAACAAAATCCGAAAATTTTAAAATTTCTCTTTCGCGTAGTCATGTCAGAGATTCGGATTAATGCCACTTTTAAATTCCTCTCCAGGCTTAAGTTAAGCCATACTTTGTATTAGGTAGGTGCAACAGTTTAAGGAGCGTTCTCCCTGGTACACCTTAGTTAGTTTCCCCAGGGCCAGTCCACATCAACCGTGTAATCCGACCATTCAAAAAGACGATATCGGCCGATTCTGCAGCCTTGACGGTTCTTGCCGGGCCCAAGGCACCAATGTCATTACCATGGATGTAAATAGCAGCCTGATCATCACATCTTTTTCTCTAATAAATCGATCACCTTAATTGATAACTCAGAAAACCGACATGATAAAACTGCAAAAATTTGATAATCTAACTCTCTTACCGATGCTAGGAGCGCATATGCCCTTAATCTTGCAAACAGAAAATCTCGACGAGTTAATGGAGGTTCAGCAAGGTTGGGATCTTGATTACCGTATTCTCGATACCGGGGATTTTGAGTTTTCGCTTTATTCCGAGGGCATCGACGGCTTTCAGATCGATCTCGAAATATGGAGCCGTTCCATCGAGGTTTGCGGTACTTCGCCTGATGATAGTTTCTCGTTTGTCATGCCTGCCTACGAAGATACGTCATTTCTTTCGCGCGGCAAGTTGGTTGATGCTCGCGGCCTGGCGATTTACGAGCCTGGCAGCGATCTTCATGCTGTTATCGGCGAAGCCCGGGCACTCCTTGCTGTTTCGATCGACAAAAACCTGATTTGTGATCATGCCGGTGGTGCGCTCGGAGAGCGCCTGACCGGGATTAATGCAAACCACCTTGTGCTACCGGAACCGGTTGAGATGCCTCGCATGCTGCGCGCTAATCTGATCGGAGCGGCTTTGAGTGGTGCAATTTCACGGGAAACCTCATCTACATGGATACGCGACGAAATTATGCTGGGTATCGCGACTATCTTGCTGGACGGGGGGGTGAACCGAACTTCTCCCGGCAAGGAAGCAAGGTACAGAATCGCCAGGCTGGCCCAGGATATCATGCTACGCGACCTGGGCGATCCACCAACCCTGCTTATGGTGTGCGAGGAACTGGAGGTAAGTGAACGCACGCTATTTTACGCCTTCACCGACATTTTCGGGACGACGCCCAAGGCGTTTCTCAGGATTCAGCGCTTGCAGGCGTGCCGTAAGTTAATTGGACTTGACAACCCAAATGACAATATTACAGGGATAATGACGCGCTTCGGCTTCTACGACGCAGGTCATTTCGCCAAGGACTACCGAAATGTATACGGAGAACTGCCATCCGATACCCTACGGTCGTCGAGGCAGAAATAAATATGGGTCAGAGAGCAATTGTTTCAAACAGCGCACAACTTTTCTGATGGCTTCCTTTCACCGTTCGCGAGTTGTAGCCCATTGATCAATCGAAGCTGGATATCTTCCATAATATAGGAGTGCGTTGTTCTGATCTGCTCGATCCTGAATTCGGGATCGTGTTCGAGTAACTCCGCAAACCTACTGCCTCTACCCGGCTATAGGCGGTTATTGTGGCCGCGGAGTATCGGGATGAATGAAGTCATCGAGAAACCTAAAAGCTGAAACCTATCCCAAAGTTCAGATGATGGCTTAATGCCTCGGTTGAAAGACTCCCTCCACTATCCAGCTTCGCGTCTAAATCGGCCCAGCTCAAACGATACTCGGTAATAAAAGAGAATCGCTCACCCAGTGGGAAATTTATTCCCCCGATTAACTGGGCAGCCGGACCAGCTAACTGGTATTCGTAGGTCAGGCCCTCGACTGTGCCTACCTCTACATGAGGGATGGCGACGCCGAGACCGCCACCAAGATAAGGGTGTAATCGTTCTGACAAACGCCATCGACGTAGCGCATTGATCGTGAGTAAATTGTGTCCATCGGTAAACTCCAGCGTGCTGAAGGCATCACCAAGCCTCACCAACCCGTTCACCGCTGCGCCCGACTGCTGCCCGGAGACCTGTACCAGCTGTTCCGGATCACTATACATTTTGGCGTGGTTAAAATCGACCGCCAGCCCCCAGTCGGGCGAACGATCTAGCCAGCGTGTTACTCGAATTACATAATACGGTGGCATCTCAAATGGTTTGGTATCCCAGGATACATCACTAAAAGTGAGATCTGTGCCCCCCGGTTGCTGCAGACGCACATCGCTGCTGTAAGTCCAGGCCTGGCCGGTAAGCAGACTGATAGTGGTTTCTGCCTGGGCGTTATTGAACCAAACCATCGCCAGCAGGCCAAGACTGTAGATACCTGCCAATCCGTAAATTGAGCTGTTACTACCTGGAATTGACCAGTATCTATTCTCCCGAACAGGAATGGATCTAGCCAGCTCACTGGCTTGTCTTCGAGGTATCACCAAATGATCGCCCATGTTCTTGATCGCTTTAAATTTATGGTCTGGTTTCGTTTCGCTCATGGCTATCGCTCCGAATGTTTCTATAACCGGATAGTAGCGATGTTATAACGACTCAGAAATACGATGTCATACGATTGGCGCGTTAAGATAAGTGATGGGCGGGGATAGCCAATTGTTGAAACTTCCTGTTCTATCTGGCGTCCTCCATACACCGACTGACTCGATTGTCATTCTGAAGTTTTGAGAAACTCTTATGGAGAAATTTTGGATTGAGGAAGAACTGACTAAAAGTTAAATTTTACTCGTGGGCTGATAGCTACTGACCGCTTCGTACGGCCTTCAAGTTGCGCGGCTGATTAAATTTTCTATCGCTGCTTTGCCAGTAAATATTTATCAGCCGACCAGGTGAAAGAGGCGAATTAGTCTTTAACCCAGGCATCAATGCGGTGAACAGATAATGCTGGCCTTCGAATAATTAACGATTTAGATTTGGATTACTTTATTGGCAAATAAAGCCAGGTGGTAGCTGTCTTGTCTGGTTTACCGGTTACTATTTTCAACGGTATGAAGGGAGTGCCTGGATCGTAATAGTAGGTATATTTAGTACTGGAGTCCTGGACCGATTGCTCGATAACAATGACTTCGACGTCTTTCTCGTTGAGTGTAAGACTCGTTTTTTCGAGTTGTTTTAGCTCCGATTTAACCACTCTACCCTTATAGTAAAATTCGACACTGGCCTGCGGCAAATTCTCATCGAGCATTTTTGCTGAAAACAGGTGAATGCTGAGATTGTCGTAAACATCCACGGTCAGTGGCAGCTTATTAGTCACTTCTTTACGCATGGTTTCAACTTGCGCACTATTCCAGTCAAATTTTGCCGTTTCCACCTCTTTAGCTTTTTCAGCATCGTCAGCAATAATTAGTTCTTGAATCCTGTGATTGCCATCGACTCTTGCGAAAATAGTTTCCGAGTAGGGCTTTTTGCTGGTTAACAGGGATGCCAGGCCTCTGGGCTTGGTAGTGAGCAGCCAGCGCCAGTTGTCTCCAGCTTGCGCCAAGGATAACTGGGCGTCAGCAGCCCTCGATTTGCCATAGAATAATTCATAGTTGGCCTCGAAAGCGACAAGAGGAACTTCCGCAGATACTACCGGCAATAGCTGTATTACGAGCAGGAAGCCTATGGTTAGATTTTGCAATGATCGTCGGCTGAAACTCATATGCTCTGGTCCTTAAGTTACCCCATGTGATTCCAAACTTTACTGGTTAGTTCAGAACCTGCTAATCAAATAAAACAGATCGCCTGCTAAATCACAGATCTTGTCATCAGAAAATTGTAGCAACTTTGGTGGTATTTGGTAAGAAATGGATTCCAATTATAATTTTGTGTTCAATGGTGTCCACAATAAATTCAACTTTAATAGATATTTCGATATAAAACCATTCGTCGTCCCGGACCGCGATCCGGGACCCGAGCCCTTGTCATCCCGGACTCCGACCGAAGCGTCGGACCGCCGGGATCCATTGAAACGAAATTTTGAAATTAAAGAAGTTGTTGATTGATAGGCTTATTACGGCAACAAGACTACCTACAGCAACAATTCAAAATGGATACCGGCCTACGCCGGCATGAC
>JBGUEB010000187.1:0-7023 GCA_041821565.1 Gammaproteobacteria bacterium
GCCGTTGTTGAATCATCGAATCGATAAGCTCGTCGGCAAAACCTGAATCTCCACTAACCTGCGATTTCAGGTATTGTTCGGGGTCAGTCTGGAGCAGGCCAATAACACCGGCGAGATACTTCAACAGACTCGCAAGGGAATTAGCTTTTTCAGGATTGTCTGCTTTTTCCCGATTAATATCACGCACCAGGTCAAATAGTACTGCAACTGCATTGGCCGTGTTGAAATCATCGTTAAGAGCCTGTTCAAATCGATCCTGATAGTTCGAATTTTCGGGCACCTCGACAACCTGGGCATCAAGCAGAGCACCGTAAAGTCTTTGCAGGGCGCTCCGCGCATTATGCAGCTGTTCTTCCGAGTAATTAAGCGGGCTGCGATAATGACTACCGATAATGAAGTATCTGATTTCTTCGGCCTTGAAGTCCTTTAATACGTCGCGTACGACAAAAAAATTGCCTAACGATTTCGACATTTTCTCCTCATTAACCCGGACAAAACCATTATGCATCCAGTAATTAACGAAGGTCTCTCCGGTGCAGCTTTCACTTTGTGCCAGTTCGTTCTCGTGATGCGGAAACTGTAAATCCTGTCCGCCTCCATGGATATCAAAATGATTACCGAGCATCTGTGTCGACATTGCCGAACACTCGATATGCCAGCCGGGCCTGCCATCGCCAAAAGGTGATGGCCAGCTCGGTTCACCTGGTTTGGCCGACTTCCATAAAACAAAATCTAGCGGATCTTTTTTACCTGGATCCACATCAACTCGCGCCCCAGCGCGCAATTCATCCACTTTCTTCCCGGATAGCTGGCCATAGGAATCGAAGGCCGCGACCGAAAAATAAACATCCTGGTTCTCTGACCGGTAGGCATAATCCTTTTCCAGCAAGACATTGATCATGTTAATAATCGATTCGATATGATCGGTTGCTTTGGGCTCGTGGTCAGGCCTCAGAACTCCCAGGGCATCTGCATCTTCTCGCATTGCTTGAATAAAACGATGTGTTAGTATGCTGTAATCTTCCTTGTTCTCCCTGGCTCGATTTATTATTTTGTCATCGATGTCAGTAATATTGCGCACATACTCGACCTCGTATCCGAGATGCCGGAGAAATCGGTAAACTACATCAAACACTACGAGTACCCGCGCATGGCCAATATGGCAATAGTCGTAAACTGTCATTCCGCACACATACATCCGCACCTGGCCCGGCACGATTGGAGTAAAGAGATCCTTGCGTCTGGTTAAACTATTGTAAATAGTAAGCATTCTGGTAATTCTCGCCTTGCTGTATACAAATAAGACACTTCACCATATCGTAGTGTCGTAACGGTCGATATGGCCGGTCATAAATCAAACCCGGTAGAGTGTAAGATATCGAACCGAACTGTGAAACCGTAAATTATGGCAGAATGAAAACTACTGTTTATCAACATTGCTACTGGTCTTCCATCTGTTGAGACAAATCAGTAGAATCCGCGTATCTCTTAATCACCGGATTACTGATGAAAAATACTTTACTTCCATTAGCGGTTGTACTTATTGCGATTCTATCTCTGGTTTTATTCCCTACAATTAAAGGTGCCCAACCCATGAACGACGAATCCGCGAACAACCCACAAGTGCTATTAGAAACGACAATGGGTAACATCACTATTGAACTGGATATGCAAAACGCACCCGATACCAGTGCCAATTTTCTCGCCTATGTCGATGACGGCTACTTTATCGACACTACATTTCATCGCGTTATACCCAACTTCATGGTTCAAGGTGGCGGCATTACCGCAGATATGCGAGAAAAAACGAGCAAGCGGGCGCCTATTAAAAACGAAGCCAACAATGGTTTAAAAAATGACCGCGGCACCCTGGCGATGGCACGTACCAGTGATCCTCATTCGGCCACTTCCCAGTTTTTCATCAATCACAATGACAATACGTTTCTCAATTTCAGCGGCGAATCCGCGCAGGGCTGGGGCTACGCAGTGTTCGGCAGGGTCATCGATGGCATGGATGTAGTAGATGAAATTGCCAGGGTACAAACTGGCAACAGTGGAGGGCATCAGGATGTCCCGGTAGAAACCATTACAATCACAGGAGTCAGTCGCCTTTGAGTAGATCCTGAATGACTGACGAATATCTGTTTATTTCCGACTGTCATCTGGACAGGTCGAGGCCTGACATAGCGGAGCATCTGGCTGATTTTTTAGTTAACCGGGCATCAACTGCCCAGTTTTTATATATCCTGGGCGACCTGTTTGAAGTTTGGCTGGGTGATGACGATCCGGCTACGGACTTTACCGGCATTATCGCCGGTTTGAAAAAACTGTCGATAAATACGAGTATATTTTTCCTCACTGGAAATCGTGATTTTCTCGTCGGTGATCGCATCGCAGACCGGGCTGGATTCAAAATTTTGACCGAACCTGTTAGTTTGAACCTGGGTAGTCAGCGCGTCATCTTATTGCACGGTGATATCCTTTGTAGCGATGATCATGATTACCAGGCTTTTCGCCTGCAGGTGAGGAGTCCTGAATGGCAGTCTGATTTTATGAAAAAACCCCTCACGGAACGCCTGCAGATTGCGACAGGTTTGCGGGCCGATAGCAAGGCAGCCATGTATGACAAACCCCTAGAGATTATGGATGTGAATCGAGAAACCGTAGATTCGTATTTCCAGCAACATGGGGCCGAGATAATCATCCATGGCCATACCCACAGACCGGGGGTGCATCGATACACTGAATCAGCTACCCGCTATGTGCTCGGTGACTGGAATCCACAACCGAGCTATCTTAGCTGGTCTGAAAGTTCCGGATTTATTTTACACGATACAAGAGTCACGCCCGGCAGCCCGCATATTGCCTGAAGGCTACCCGGATCAATCCAGCTCCATCGCCTTTAGCTCGTCAGCTTCGAAACCGGCTTCCAGTCTTGCCGGCCAGTTAAAAGGCCCGCGTAATTTCCCTTTTAAATAGTGGTCGACGAGCTGACGAAAAGTATCGATAGCATCAAGCTGGCGCTGCTTACACAAATTCTGATACCAATAATTGCCAATTCGTACATGCCCAACTTCATCGTCATAAATCACCTGCAGAATCTCTACCGCCCGATGGTCCCCTATATTTGAAAATCGCGTTATCATTCCCGGCGTTACGTCAAGACCGCGAGCTTCCATCACCCGTGGCACCAGGGCCATTCGATGTAACACGTCTTCGCGGGTTTTACATACCATATCCCAGAGACCGTTATGCGCATCCAGCTCCCCGTAAAATGACCCGCTATCTCTCAGGTATTGGTCCAGCAAATTAAAATGCCGGCATTCTTCGCTCGCTACCATTAGCCAGTCCGTTAAAAACTGTTCCGGCATTTGTCGAAACCGATAGGCTGCATCAAGCGCAATATTGATCGCATTAAACTCGATGTGGGCGATAGCGTGCAACAAACCAACTCGCCCTGCATCACTTGAAGTCGAACGCCGACTCAGCTTGCGTGGATCTACCAGTCGGGGTAAATCGGGCCGGCCGGGAATCTCAATTGGCTGGATTGCCAGGTCTGTGCCCCGGACCAGCTTGCCATTGCACCAGCTTTGATACAATTTATCGACGGCTTCAGATTTTTGCGATGGGTTTTGCTCCAGCAAAACATCCTCGATCTGCCGATATACATCATCTGGCATTATAATTAAGCATCCAGGGCCTGCCCCAGGTCAGCAATGATATCGTCTATTGACTCGAGACCGACGGCTACCCGAATCAGGCCCTCACTAATCCCGGTTTGTTCTTTTTGCTCGTCGCTAAGCCGCCCGTGGGTAGTAGTGGCAGGATGAGTAATGGTAGATTTAACGTCGCCAAGATTAGCCGTAATCGACAGCATATAAATTTTATCGATGACTCTCCAGGCCTTCTCGCGTCCACCCCTGACGACAAATGATACTACCCCACCAAATCCACTTTGCTGTTGTTTCGCGAGTTCGTGTTGCGGGTGTGAAGCTAATCCCGGGTGGTATACCGTCTCTACCCGCGAATGATCTGACAAATACTGTGCCAGCAGGAGAGCGTTTTCAGAATGTGCCTTCATGCGAAGAGACAGGGTTTCGAGCCCCTTCAGCGCCACCCAGGCATTAAACGGGCTCATGGTCGGGCCGGTTGACCTGAGGACGCCAAATATTTCCTCACCAACAAGCTTCTGCCCACCAACTACAGCACCCCCAACTATCCTGCCCTGCCCGTCCAGGTACTTTGTAGCCGAGTGCACAATCAAGTCAGCCCCCAGGTGCAGGGGTTTTTGCAGTGCCGGAGTACAAAAACAATTATCGACGACCAGCAGGCAGCCGTGGCCATGAGCAAGATCTGCAAGCGCTGCAATATCGACTATTTCGGTCAAAGGATTGGATGGTGTCTCGACAAACAACAGGCGGGTGTTGGGCCGGATTGCGGCTTTCCAGGCATCTAGATCGGTTAAATTAACAAAACTGGTCTCTATGCCAAAACGGGGTAGATAACGATCGAACAATACGGTCGTGGTACCAAAGATCGAGCGCGATGAAACCAGGTGATCCCCACTACTGAGTAAACCGATACATATCGCCGTAATTGCTGCCATGCCAGATGCCGTGGCAACACAGCTTTCGCCGTCTTCCAGCGCAGCAAGTCTTTTTTCAAAATTTTGTACGGTAGGATTGGTGAAGCGTGCGTAAATATTACCTGGCTCGTCACCACTGAATCGAGCTGCTGCCTGTGCCGCACTGTCAAACACAAAACTCGAGGTAGCGAAGATAGGTTCTGCATGCTCATTTTCTGCCGTACGCCGGTGGCCGGAACGTACTGCCAGCGTATCGAAATGATAGGATGTTTCTGTCACGATTCTGCTCCCAGGAAAAGCTCGGGAGAGGGATAGGAATAAACCAGGGACTTATGACCACCCTCTTTAGCACATTTATAGTGCAACTCTATTTGTATAGAACTGCCAGCGCTTGCAAGCCGAGAAACAAATCAGCGCTGTAGCGGAACATTAAGGCCATGCACCCGCTATGTCAAGAACCAATCGATTGTTTTTCCCAGCTATTTACCGCTCCAGGCAGTGTGATAGCTGGCATTGTGAACCTAGCGTATCAGTACCAGATCATTCACCAGGGCATTGTCATACAGTTCGATGACATCATTATTAGTCATCCGAATACAGCCGTGCGAGACTGGTTTGCCAATGCGTTTCTCATCCGAGGTTCCATGAATATAGATGTAGCGTGAGAAACTGTCATATACCCCGTCTTTGTTAAACCCGGGTTCTAATCCATCTAGCCACATAATCCGTGAAGTTATTTCATCCTTTTCTCGATTGTCGATATTTTTACAAATTCGGCCGCTGGGCTCGCGTGCCTCGAATATCATTCCTGCTGGCTGATCGCCACCAAGTTTTTGCTTGATGCGGTGAATTCCAGTTGGCGTTTTATTGCTGTCGAGTCGGTTACCGAGACCATTAGCAGCGGTCGAAACCGGAAAGGATTTATTTGCGAGTTCATCTATATTGATCCAGTACAGGGTTTGGGTGTGCGAATCAATGTAGATGAAAGGCCGCTCCTCATTCAGGGCCGGGTGGCTACCCAGCTTGCTGGCAACCTCCTGATTTAGATCTTGCCACGGCATCAGGTATTATTGTGCAAATCCATACCAACAACATTTAGCGATTCATCACCATTGTCTTTCGCCGAATCATTTCGAGTATTCCGAATTTTATCCAGGTAATCATCGTCGATGGTTCGCGTCACATACTTGCCGTTAAAACACGAACAGTCAAACTCGGTAATCGCCCGATTACCTTTTTGTACTGCATCGATTAAATCGTCCAGATCCTGATAAATCAACCAGTCGGCACCAATTATTTTTGCGATTTCTGACTCAGTTCGATCATGCGCTATGAGTTCCTCCACCGCCGGCATATCGATACCGTAAACATTCGGATAACGAACCGGGGGCGCCGCAGAAGCTATGTATACCTTGTTAGCACCAGCATCTCGTGCCATTTGAATAATCTGTTGTGAGGTGGTACCACGTACGATCGAATCATCAACCAGTAAAACATTTTTACCCTTGAATTCGATATCGATTGGGTTCAGTTTTCGGCGTACCGACAGCTTGCGCATTTTTTGACCCGGCATAATAAAGGTCCGACCAATATACCGGTTCTTGATAAAGCCTTCGCGGTACTTGACGCCTAGATGGTATGCCAACTCCATTGCAGAGGGCCTGCTCGTATCCGGTATGGGAATCACTACATCGATATCATGATCAGGCATTTGCCGAAGAATTTTACGCCCCAGCTTCACTCCCATTCGTAGCCGGGCCTTGTACACATAGATATCATCGATAATTGAATCTGGTCTGGCCAGATAGACATATTCAAAAATACAGGGATGCAGTGCACTCACCTGAGCACACTGCCTTAGGTGAATATTGCCATCATTATCTATATATATGGCTTCACCGGGTTTCAGATCGGCAACCAGATCGTAACCTGATGCCTGCAACGCAACACTTTCTGAGGCGAGCATGTACTCCGGACCCATCTCGGTTTCACGCTTACCGTAGACGATAGGTCTTATCCCAGAGGGGTCACGAAAGCCGAGAATACCTTTACCGGTGAGCATCGCGACAACTGCATAGGCACCTTCGAGACGGGCATGTGTTTCACTCACCGCGGTAAAAATTTCCTCGGCATTCAGGTTAAGTGTGCCCGACTTATGCAATTCATGAGCTAGTACATTTAAAAGTACCTCAGAATCCGACTCGGTATTGATATGCCTTAAATCCGTTTTGTACAATTCTCGCTTCAACTCGTCAACATTGGTTAAGTTGCCATTATGCGCAAGCGTAATTCCGTACGGAGAATTGACATAAAACGGTTGCGCCTCTGCCGAAGAAGAACAGCCTGCGGTTGGGTAACGAACATGGCCTATACCCATATTACCAACCAGCTCAAGCATATGGCGGGTATGAAACACATCACTCACCTGCCCATTGCCC
>JBGUEB010000188.1:0-6919 GCA_041821565.1 Gammaproteobacteria bacterium
GCACCGTCGGCCGCCGCACAGGCAGCCGATTGTTCCATGTGTTGTGCCATGCTCACCGCTTCTCCCATGTACTCTTCGGAACCGCGACGAGCGAATAAATCGAGTATGAAATCGATGATGGAGTCACGCTCGGGTGATTTAGAGCTCATGAAAATTCCTGCTGGACGGGTGGCGGTCAATAGTTAGATTGAAGCGCATATTGAAACAGGATTATCGATTAGTAAATAGAAATTTTTCAGGACCGGCTCCATATCGTTTTGCTGGATTAATAAAAACTTGGAGCTTCGACGGGTTGATATTCTGATGCATCGAGAAAGGAGGAAATATAGCCATGCCGGGTCCATAACAACTCACGATAAAGTTCGTTAAAGTTGCTCACCGTCGATAGCCGCACCGAGTCTTCCTTTTGCAACTGGTTCTTCCATTGATTAATTTTCGGATGCCGGTCGGGGTCAAACATGCCCGGCTTGAGCTGCTCCATCGATTGCAGGCGATGAAACAATGGCGCGTACGAGGCATCAACGATTGAAAAATTGTCTCCGTTGAAATAAGGCACATGCTTTATGTAAGCCTCAAGCTGGTCGAAGCGCTCGTTGAGTCCCTTCAGGGTCTGCTCAAAACTCTCCTGGTCCCGGGCGATACTGAGGTTGAACGAGTCGACCAGGCAGGGGCTGGAATACTCAATCCAGCTGCGATTGTGAGCACGCTGTATGAGATCGGCAGGATGTAATTTATTGGGGTAGTTGTCTTCGAGAAATTCAATAATGGCCGAGGATTCGAATATGGCATCATCGCCCATGATTAATATCGGTACCTTGCCAAAGGGTGATATTTCCAGGAACCAGTCCGGCGGTGCGGCAAGATCGATATATTCGATATCGTAATCAATCTGTTTTTGCAGCAGGGCTATCACTGCCTTTTGAACGAAAGGGCAGAGTTTGAAGCTGACAAGTTTAGGTTTTATTTCCACGTCGATCTTCGGTTTAGATTCATCCTTTGCAGATGTGTGCCAGGCAGACAAATTCAAGCCTTCCATTCAGCATAGCCACCTGTTCTTTCCATTTAATGTCTCACGTCAAAGCCGATATATAGAATTTACAGGACAACTTCTGCAAAGTGCCGTCGGTTCAACGGATCAAGGCAGCATTTCATCCTGTTCTACTTCGGTCCCGGTTTCGGCTGGTTCCGGTTCCGGCTCCAAGATTTTGACTCCGGCTATCATAGATAACTCACTAAGATAATGCATCGCTTTAACCATCTGGCGAGCCATGCGCCTGATACAACTGTTCTGATCAATGATATCAATCACGACATGGATTGGTACCCGTAGTTCTGCGCCGGCTAGTAGCAGATCCGATTTAACTTCATCATAAGCAGCCTGCACCCGGTCTAATTGTAATTCACATTCAGCAAATGAAAAACCTGCCTCCTCGGGATTGGAGATTTTCATCAGACTAACTACCTCCGCGCGAAACTGAGCGATGCCACCTATCAATTTTTCATCAGCCAGATTTTTTACCCTGGCCTGGATATCGATAATTTCCATTGCCTGATTCGCACTTGCTAACAGATGCTGTTCTGAACGCACCACTTTGGCAAGCTGCTCAGAGACTTCTTTACCAAGTCTTCCCCTTTCCAGTTGGGCAATAAATTCAGCAACCGCAGCAGAGAGTTTTTGGGTCACGCGGTAATCGTTTCGAATACGCACGCTCGGGATAAATTCGCTACTTAATACCTGCAGCCCCATACGCCTCGTAATAGTCGTTATACGTGATAACTCCAGTGCCAGCGCATGAACTGCCAATTCGGGCGACACCGCAACAGTTTTGTCCAGGTAGCGCGGACGGCTTTCAATTTCTTCCTGAGTAACAAAACGTTTATCCAGAAAATGTACCATGGGTTTACTCAAAGGCAGCATTAACAACACCCCAAAAATATTAAATATGGTATGGAACAGGGCCAGGGTAACCGCTGGTATGTGTTCCAGCCCCAACAATTCACTTGTATTATTAACCACCCAGAACAACGGGGGCAGTATCGTCAAGGCAACTACCCCGGTGATAGCATTAAATATGATATGTGCAGCCGCTACCCTTTTAGCGTTCGATGTAGCATCGATGACCGCAAACGCGGCTGTCGATGTAGTACCCACATTGGCACCAATTACCATCGCTGCCGCCGCATAAAGTCCTACTACTCCACCTGTCGCCGCCGTTAGAATAATAGCGATGGCAGCACTAGATGACTGCGTAAGAACGGTCATAAGAAAACCGATTCCCGCATACATCATTACTGCCGCAAAACCTTGCGCGGTAAACTGGTTCAAATCGATGCTTGTCATCAATCCACTGAAAGCATCCTGCAGCACCCCGATACCGATAAAGAACAGGCCGAAACCCGCCACTGCCGTGCCCAGAGAGGCGCGTTTGGTTTCTCTGCCGGTAAGATGCAATAACATGCCAATACCGATCATTGGCAATGCAAATGCCTCCAGATTAAATTTGAAACCAGTGCTAGCCACTAACCAGCTAGTCATGGTTGTGCCGATATTAGAGCCGTAAATAACCCCCAGGGCCTTATGCATGGAGATAAATCCAGCATTAACAAACCCAATGGTAGCGACCGTAACCGCGCTGGAAGACTGCACTATCGCGGTAATCGACAATCCAGTGACAATGCCGTGTAGCGGCGAACGCGTCCATTTACCCAGCATATCGCGCAGGCTGTGGCCAGCGGCTGACCTGAGGCCGTTGGTAATCATGTTTATCGCCAGCATGAACAGACCCAGTCCGCCAGCCAGCATGCCCACAATAATTAAATTCTGTTGCATAACTTCTTTGGCATCCCCTGGGTGGTACCGCTTGGTCGATTGTATCCGGCTATATCAACACCAGGAACAGTCACTAATTTTTGTGGCAGCCGATCGTCCATCTGAATATGCTCAATTGGATTAGAAAAATCTATTAGATACTAGCGCGAAACACTTTTGGAGACCAATGGGAAGTCGTGACCAAAAACGAATAGGAGTATTTAGAGAGCTGGGGGTTTGCGCTGTCGTCAGCCCCATATCTCTTTGCTGGAGCTAATAAAATTCTGGAGTTGCAACGGGCTGGTTTCCCCTGATTTCTTTCGTAGGATTTCCTGGCCCAACCCCATGCAATTGTTACGTGGCATGACCTGTTTCGATGGCCCTGATTAGCGGGGCCCGCCTCTAATCGATTTTGCTGTAATAGGGCGCTCGATGCGGAAATTTCTCGATCTGCTCGTTATGCATACGCAGAAAATCGTCGAATGGCACCCAGGCCCAAAGCAGTTGTGCCATTACACCATGTTCCTCTTTGGGATCTTTGTAAATATCGTAGAAGTCCTTGCCCGGCAGCCCACCATGCGCGGCGGCCAGGTGGCGCTTGTATTGCCCTAACCGAATGGCCCCGACGCCCTTACCGGAGTAATGAAAGATGTATTCGCGGCGACTGGGAGTAGTCGACATCAAGTAACTGCTCTGCTCGAGGCCGTCGATGACTCTGTCCGTTGGTATTTCACCCATCGCGCCACCGATCCGCGCGGCAGTCGTGTACATGTCGGTGACTTGGAGGAGGTCCGCGTTGATTTGAAGAGGCTCGATGATTCCAGGCCACCAGGCAATAGCGGGCACATGCACGCCGCCCTCAAGCACATCACCTTTGCCGCCCGTATACGCGCTGGACGAGGACTCCGGGAAAATATCGTACATCGGGCCGTTGTCACTCATCCACACCACGAGAGTGTTTTCGGCGATTCCCAGATCCTTTAGCGTCTTGAGGAGCTGCCCCACATAATGGTCATGCTCCATAAACTGATCGCCGGAGTTCGTCCCTTGTGCTGACTGCCCCTTCCAGTCTGGATGAACGGCGAACATGCTCACAAAATTGGATGCCCAGTAAAGGAAGAATGGCTTCTCTCCTTTGGCATTACTCTTGATAAAGTCCACAGAGCGCTCGAATGTTTTTTCCTCGAAGGACGCTAACGACTCGAGATTAAGTGGCGCAACCTCATGGGCCTTCCCGCCTTTCCTGGCCTCCATCACTCCATCAAGATGGTATCGAGTGAAGAACTCTGGTGTGTTCTTGTCATTCCAGAAATTCTTGTCTCCCGGTGTATTCCACGCATAAGGTGCGGTGTTATACACGCCGAAGAGCACATCATCGAATCCCTGGTTATGTGGCCAGGTTTCTTCACCCTCGCCAAGATGCCACTTTCCGTACATCGCCGTTGTATAGCCTGCTTTAGACAAGACTTCAGCAACTGTAACTTCTTCGGGGGCCAAGCCGGCCGGATTGCCTGGAAAAATGACATCGGTCAGGCCGGTACGGGCGGGATGTCGTCCCGTCATTAAGGCAGTTCGGGTTGGTGTACAGGAAGGTTCGGAGTAGAAGCCGTTCAGCATAAGCCCCTCGTGCGCCATGCGATCGAGGTTTGGCGTTGGTGCCCCGCGTGATGCCCCGCCACCCTGAACACCCAATTCACCATGGCCGATATCATCGACCAGGATGTAGATAATATTCGGTTTCTTTCCGAACTTCTTCTCGAGCGCCGCGAGTTTCTCGTCGATTGCCTTGTCTTCCATGGCCCATTTGTCACCGTGCTTTTTTTGAAATTCATAATAGGGAGCGTCGAATTGCGGCTGCGCGAATGAAGTGCCTACGAACCCCACTGCCATGACCAGCCATAAGATGCATTTGTTGATCCTAAGCTGTCTGAACTTCGAGCTTGTTTGCTTCATGTTTCTACTCCCGATTTAAGAAATTCTATCTGCGAAAATTACGGTTCCCATGATTGGCGATCCAGTCATCATAGGAAGATGTTTGCTTGCCTGGGCAATTATTCAACAAATTGTAACATTGTCCAGAGAGCACAACATCGTCACCGTTGTTTCCATTTGCATGGGCTGCTCTCGCCTGGAGCCGTTCCCACTACCGACGGTCCACGGATCCGGTAGTCATGGTTTCGATTTCTTTATTCCAGTACTTACCTGGCACGGAAGGACATTCCTGCTGGCATCACCCATGCGCCACAATATTCTCTTGCAAAGTGTTAGAGAAGATTTTCAGGATCGCAGGTAAGACGCACCATTCACATCGATGATACAGCCGGTCATAAATTCCGGCGCCTCAAAGGCAAGAAATCCAATCGTGCTGGCTATTTCTTCGGGCCGGGCTACTCGCCCCATGCTACTTTGGTTTCTAATACTGTCGCCCTCTGACGAAGCAAGGATGGTTGCGGCCATTTCAGTTTCGACAAATCCTGGAGCGACGGTGTATACAAATACCCCCCTGGGACCCAGCGCCTGGGCAAGGGATTGCCCCATGGCGTTCATGCCGGCTTTCGAAGCTCCATACCAGGGCATCAGCGGTTCACCGCGAAATGCACCCCGTGATGAAACATTGACTATTCTGCCGCCACTTCGAGCGATCATTTTTTTTGCGGCACAAAAGCACAGGTTACTGGCGCTAGTAAGGTTGGTATCAACAACTCGTCGCCAACTGTCTTGCCAGGTCGCATAGTCGATATCTTCAAAATTATGGCGTTGCGATATCCCTGCATTGTTGACCAGTACATCCAGACCGTTGAACTCCTGGTCGGCCTGATCAATTAACTGCTCAACGGCCTGGGGATCGACAATGTTGCACTGGTACAGCCTGTGACCATCACCCGCTAATGCTGCCAGTGTTTCCTCAGCCCGTTTTCGGTTGTTGTTATAGTGAATTCCGATCGTGGCACCCCGGTTAGCGCATTCGATGGCCGCCGCACGACCAATACCGCCGGACGCACCTGTAATTAATATTGAAACTCTCGAAGTCATGGCGTCATTTCCCAGTCAGCAATAAGACAGAATTATTCAGAGCCTCCAATTTTAGGCTAATCACCGGTGATATCAAAATGACATAAAGCAAGTAGTAGAGATATTCAACCAAAAGGTTGACTAAATTAACTTTCTGCTATATATTCACCCAAATGGTTGAATAATGTGAACGACGAAAAATTATCCAGGCTTTTGAAGGCCGTCAGTGACGGTACGCGGAGATCATTACTGACTTTGCTGTGCCAGCAGGGTAAGACCCGGGTCACCGATCTGGCGCGTGTTTACGACCTGTCATTAAACGCTGTATCCAAACATATCAAGGTGCTCGAGAAGGCTGGTCTGGTTCAACGTGAAACGATAGGTCGAACCCACTGGATTGCGGCGGATTTAACTCAGACCGCCGCTATCGAGGACTGGTTTAAGTCACTCAAATCTATCTGGGCGCTGCGCCTGGAGAGTCTAAATAAATTAATGAAAGAAGGAGAAAATAACGATGAATAACTTAACCTGCCATGTATCCCAGGTCATCAATGCCCCGCTTGAGAGAGTTTTCGATGCCTGGTTAAACCCTGAAATGCTGTCTCGCTTCATGTTACCGATGCCTGGCATGCCGGAGCCAAAAACGGAAGTTGACGGCCGCCAGGGTGGGCGTTTTACGATTTACATGGAGGTTGGCGAAGATGTGATTCCACACTCTGGAACATACCTGGAAATAGATCGCCCCAATCGACTGGTTTTCTCCTGGGAGTCGCCCTTTGCGGCGGATGACAGCACTGTTACGCTGGAATTTTCTGCACAGGATTCAGACAGTACAGTATTGATGTTAACCCATGAAAGATTTATTGACGAAGAAAGCAGAAATAATCATGAAGCAGGCTGGGGTTGCATCCTCAAGCGACTCGGCGAAATATGCCAATAACGGCGAGTAAAAGGCCGGTCTGAACCAGGTCAACCAGAGTATTGTTTAATCTGGATGATTATTTCTTTTTACTTCTTTTATTTCTCTTTGACATCTTTTTAGCTTTTTTTATAGCCATCTTCTTGGCCGCTTTCTTCTGGGCTATTTTTTTTGTCAGT
>JBGUEB010000189.1:0-6768 GCA_041821565.1 Gammaproteobacteria bacterium
CGAAGCAGATAAAGTTGCAGTAAATCCCGAAACAGGTACTTTAATTAGAGAGGGCGTTGGATCAATTCTTAATCCATTTTGCGAGTATGCCTTAGACATGGCTGTTAAAATCAAGGATGATAATCCTGATATTGAGAAATATCTGGGGAATGGGCAGCTAGGCATGGTGTGGCAACTGTCACGTAATCACAATCTTGAACTGATGTTGCGTAATAATTTACGCAGCGATAACAAGGGCGCCATCGAACTTGGCTGGACTTACCCGTTTGCCACGCATTTTCGTGGCTATGTACAATATTTTAACGGATACGGCGAAAGCCTGATTTATTACAACGTCCATAGCGAACGCCTGAGCCTTGGCATAAAGTTTACCGACTGGTTGTAAATGACAACGAGCCGTATCTGGCTATATAAGCACCCTGGTATTAGCCAGATTTACAACTCGTCAATCAGTGACTCGATATAAGTCAGGCGGCTGGCCATATCCTGGTGCAGTCGCTGTAATTCCTGCTTGACCAGCTTGGCTTGTTCGATATTGGATCTCTTGGCACTGATGATGCCGTCTAACTCTTTCATTGCTTTTTGCAGGAATGGCGAAATCACGTGCACTATTTCAGTCTTTTGGGTACCGCTATCGGCAACAACGGTTTTGCTTGCGCGACCGAATTCGAAGCGCTTGCTGGTGGGTAAAAATGATCCTTTATGACGTTTGTAAACTATGCGCAGGACATCGATATTATTCGTGGTGTTGAGAGAATAGCGTTCAATTTCACCGGGGTTGTTAATGCCCATTTCGGTCAGGGTTGGGAATGTCGACATATTTTATCTCTTGGTGTTAGGGGTGATATCCGGGTTAGTGGCGGACAGGTATAAGGATAGGTTTGCATCATAACATCATTTTTAGCTGGAATAATCCTGATAAATGACAGAAATAGGGCGTCTGCATCTGGAATGGTATGGTCTGTTTACTCGACCAGATTGCAATTAATTTAGTTTTGCTCCCGTTCAGACTGGCAGGTGAGGCACAAAGGCGCCTGGGGTTGGGCCTGCAGGCGCGCGAAACCGACTGGCTCGCCACAATGCAGACAGTAGCCGTATTCATCCGAATCAATCCGGATCAGGGCCGAGGTGATAGCTTTCAGCAATGACGCGGCCTGCTCACGATTAGCCACGCTCATTTGCTGTTGCTGGATCGCATCCATGCGCGATATCCGTCCCACCGATTGCTGATCCAGGATTACGGGGTCGGCGCTTTCCCGATTATGTTCAAGCTGTGAACCTAATTCGGCCTGTTTATGTTTCAGCAATAGTGCCAGCTCGCGCAGCTGATTTGCGGTTAGTTCTTCGGTAGACATGAATTGATATTTTCTTAAGACATAATTATTCACAGCAGTTTATAGGAATCCCCCACTGGCGAACAGACGCGAGAATCCGGTAGAAACTAAACCCAGGTTGTGGAACAGGGGAGTTGTAAAAGCAACCATGCCTGTGAGAAGCTTCGAGCTGATCAAAACGCCATGTCGGTGATCGATTATTGTTTGCTAACAAATATCTTCTGGATTAATACCATGCATCAACGAAAACTTGGGCCATTCAAGGTATCGGCTATCGGCCTCGGCTGTATGAACATGTCGGCAGGTTACGGGGCTGCGGATAAACAGGAATCAATTCGGCTGCTCAATGAATGTATCGACAGCGGATATAACTTCCTCGATACCGCGTCGTTATATGGCGACGGTCACAATGAACAGTTAATCGGCGACACACTGAGTCATCGCCGCGATGAGTATGTGCTCGCCAGTAAATGTGGTATTTCCAGAAACTCCGAGGGTATCTATACAATTGATGGCCGCCCGGAAGTTATCCGCAAAACCTGCGAGGATAGTTTGCGGCGTTTGCAAACCGATGTTATCGATTTGTACTACCTGCACCGGCCCGACCCCAATACCGCAATAGAAGAAAGTGTTGGTGCGCTTGGTGATCTGGTAGCGCAGGGAAAGATTAAAACCATCGGATTGTCAGAGATGTGTGCCGAAACCACGCGTCGTGCGCATACGGTGCATCCGATAAGCGCGATGCAATCCGAGTATTCGCTGTGGACGCGTACTCCGGAACGTAAAATTCTGTCACTCTGCGAGGAGCTGGATATAACCTTTGTGGCATTTTCGCCTTTGGCAAGATCATTCCTCACCGGAATCACCAGTAATGCTACCCAGGTTGGTGAAGACGATATCCGTGCGAGCGCTGCCCGCCCCCGATTTGAAGTCGATAATTTTAATAAAAATATACAGTTACTGGAACCCTATGGGGAAATTGCGGCTCAGCAAAATTGCACCATGGCGCAACTTGCATTAGCGTGGCTACTGGCGCGGGGTAACGGCAAGATAATTCCCATCCCGGGTACAAAAGAGGTATCGCATATGAAGGAAAATGCCGCGGCTGGTGATATACAACTAGATGAAGACGTGGTTAATCAGCTCGACGAGTTAATTAACGAAACCACGGTTGCGGGGCGACGTTATATCGATTCGATGATGGCTTCGTCGGATGCTGAAAGAGATTGATTAAACCTGGCCAGGGCATATAGCACAATCAGACGATATGATGACTAAACTCAAACAAGCCCGACGCATAGAGAATTAAACAGATCAATCATGCTTCAAAAAATTCATCAATGGCTAGACGATAATCTTTACGAACTTGGCCGTGAGTTACGCTGGTCTTACCTGCCGCCATTGATGGTCTACATGGCCGCAGGGATATCAGGTCTGACCGCAGTGGTTGGCACATTTTTCGTCAAGGATTACCTTGGGCTTTCGGCAGCCTTTCTAGCCTCGCTGGGTTTCTGGGCGAATATCCCGTGGGCCTTGAAAATGCCCGTCGGTCACCTGGTTGATTTGATATGGCGTTGGAAAAGCCTGCTGGTTTACCTGGGGGCCTCGCTGATTGCAGTGAGCCTGCTGATCATGATCGGATTACTCGGCGATCGTGAGGCAATGGTAGCCATTATGCCCGCTGGCGCCTGGTTTGTACTCAGCACCCTGTTGGCACCGGTTGGCTACGTGATCCAGGATTCGGTTGCCGACGCCATGACAGTAGAGGCGGTGCCGCATTTTGACAATGACGGCAAGGCTATCGATCCAGCCAAACTAAAACTGATGCATACCACCATGCAAACCCTGGGACGGGTTGCGATTATCGGTGGATCGGTGCTGGTTGCCGGTGTCAACCTGTATTTGTTTCGCGATGCGGAGGGATTATCCAAAGCCGCGGAAGTTCTCATTTATCGGAATATTTATACCATGGCCCTGGCAATTCCATTGATATCGGTTGCAGGTGTGGCGCTGGCCAGTATCGTGCGCCATCGGCATATGCGCCGTATGCTGGCGAAGGGGCTTAGCCGTGAAGAGATCGAAGAGCATCAACATGCCGGTTTAGAAAAAATTAGCCCCAATTGGTGGATATTAGGCGGTAGCCTGGCCTTCGTCGTGTTTACCCTGACCATGGGCTTTAGCAATTATATCTACAACCAGGAAGTGATTTTTCTGGGCTCCTTCGGCATAGTCAGCTTCCTGATCGTAAAATTAACCCGCGAGCTAGATGAAAATGCGCGGCGTACGCTGGTGGGTACCGCGATTATTATTTTCGTGTTTCGAGCGATACCGGCGCAGGGTCCGGGAATGACCTGGTGGATGATCGACGAACTCCTGTTCGACCAGTATTTCTTTTCAATTCTCTCACTAATCGGTGGTGTGCTGACGCTGGCGGGCATGTTCATCTTTCGACGCTTTATGGCCGAACGTTCGATCGCCTATGTGATCGGCGCTTTGACAATCGCCGGGACTATCCTGACCCTGCCTTTCCTGGGCATGTTTTATGGCATGCACGAATGGACTGCAGCCGCTACCGGCGGCATCGTCGATGCCCGGTTTATCGCGGTGGTAAATACTGCCCTCGAATCGCCGCTGGGACAGATCGCGATGATTCCGATGCTGGCCTGGATTGCAAACTCGGCCCCGGCCAATCTCAAGGCCACTTTTTTTGCGGTAATGGCCTCGTTCACAAACCTGGCGTTATCTTTGTCGCAACTGGGCACCAAGTATTTAAACCAGATTTACATCGTATCACGCGAGGTTCGCGATGTGTCTACCGATGAACTTCAGGTTGCCGCCGACTATAGCCAATTAGGCGATTTGATTATTATCTCTATCCTGTTGGGCCTGGTACTGCCTTTTGCGGCGATCGTAATCGTGCGTAAAAGTCGACTGGCATGGGCTTGAAGATTAATTATCAGGCAGCGCACAAGATCGCAATATGATTAAAAATATTAAGCGATTAGGAATGATAAAAAGTCGTTCTATCTATTCGAGTAAATTGCTGCTCGCTGTGTTTGGACTCATGACTGCAGCACCGGTCTTTGCCCAGGACTCAACAAGCCTTAGTTTAGAGACCAGTCCCTATATTGGTGCGAATAAATGTGCCGGCTGTCATCAGGCAGAATATGAAGACTGGCAGGAATCCGATCATTTTCGTGCGATGGCTGTCGCCGATGAAGAATCGGTGAAAGGTAATTTTGCTAATACCAGCGTTGAATTTCACGATATCAAAAGCCGGTTTTTCAAACGCGGCGATCAATATTTTGTTACCACCACGAATGCAGACAGTGAGCAGGAGACCTTTCAGATCGGGTATACCTTTGGTCACTACCCGCTGCAACAGTATTTGATAGAGACCGGCAACGGACACATTCAGGCACTTAATATCGCATGGGATAGTCGTAGCGAGGAGCAGGGTGGGCAGCGATGGTTTCACCTCAGAGACAATGAGAAAATCGATACCGATCATCCATTTTTCTGGGCGGGGCATTTCCAGAACTGGAACAGTCGCTGTGCCGAGTGTCACAGTACCGATCTCATTAAAAATTATAATTCCGAACAAAATTCTTATCAAACACAATGGTCGGATATTAACGTTGGATGTGAGGCCTGTCATGGGCCGGGGCGAAAACACTATGAACTGGTTAACGCGAATCAATTCAGTCAGACAGAAACCGGGTTTGACGCTGTACTTCCCGAAACCGGCAGCTGGGTGCTCAGAGCGGGTGCCGACATTGCCGAAGCGCCCGACCATGATGTTAAGGCAAGCCAGACCAGCACCTTAAATACCTGTGGTGGTTGCCATTCACGTCGCGCCTCGCTGGGCAGGACCGAGCACGGCAAAAACTATCACGACCAGTTCCAGCTTCAGACTCTACGCGATAATTTGTATTATGCAGACGGGCAAATCCAGGATGAAGTATTTCTATTCGGGTCCTTTATGCAAAGTAAAATGCATCAAAACGGGGTGACCTGTGGAAATTGCCACAACGCCCATTCAGGAAAGCTGCGCATGGAAGGAAACGGCCTTTGTTTGCAGTGTCATCGTGCAGAAACCTTCAATACCAGCAATCATCATGGACACGAGCAGACTAGCCCGGGAGGGCAGTGCGTGAATTGCCATATGCCGGAAACAACCTACATGACTGTCGACCCGCGCCGCGATCATAGCTTTGCTATTCCGAGCCCAGATTTATCAATCGCTACCGGCGTGCCTAATGCCTGCGTGACCTGCCATCAGGGTAAAACGGACCAGTGGGCGCGGCAGGCATTGATAAAACATAAAAACACCCGGGAATCTATAAGTACCGACTCTTCAACCGAAAAAACCTGGGCTCGTGATGCCTGGGTATTGGCTAACTATCGGAGCCGGAGACTCGATCCGCTGGTTACGCGCGAAATAGAGTCACTCATAAACCAGTCCGGGCTGAGTAATATCCGGCATGCAACCCTGTTGGATCAACTGGCCCCCATGCCTTCGAGGGTATCGGCGCAACTCGCGGCAAATGGCCTGGTGCATGAGGACCCCCTGGTGCGGCGAGCGGCGGTCGCGGCACTGCAGGGTATGCCGCCGCAGGTGATAGTGAGTCTGTTGTCAAACAGTCTGGATGATCCGAGTCGGGTAGTACGTGGCGAAATTGCGCTGCTACTGGCAAGCATTATCGATCAGGTGCCAATGGAGTATCAGATCAAAGCCAACCAATTGATCGACGAGTATAGATTGACGCTTGAGTATGGTCTTGACTCACCAGCCAGTTTATCGAGCCTGGCCTCGTTAAATCTTTACCTTGGTGATACCAGATCGATTGAAGCGCTGTATTTGCAGGCGCTGGAGATTGAGCCGGCTTATGTGCCGGCGATGGTCAACCTGGCCGACTGGTATCGATCGCAGGGTAATGAAGCCGAGGCAGGGGAGATGCTGGCCAGAGCCATCGCTATTGCACCGGATAGCACGATGGCGCAACACGCACTGGGATTGCATCTGGTTCGGTTAAGACAATACAGTAAAGCGCTATCTCACCTGCAGTTAGCTGCGGAGATGGATGAGTCACAACCGCGCTACCATTATGTGTACGCGCTAGCACTTGAAAGCCAGGGGCAGATGGAAAAATCAATTCAGGCACTCGCCAAAGCAGTTGAACGTTGGCCTAATCAATATGAATTACTATTTACGCTGGTTAATTTCATGGATAAACAGGGACGTCTGGCAGAAACCGGCGGGTATATTTCGCAGCTATCGAGAATTGCCCCAGCCTCACCCCAGGTGAAGAACCTGGTCACCCGCTTCCAACTCATATCGCAATAGGATCGTTCTTTTGATATAGCTCAATATATTCACAGCCATAATATGAAATAGTAGTTCAATTAATAAGCTCGGAGACCCAAATGGAAT
>JBGUEB010000190.1:0-6748 GCA_041821565.1 Gammaproteobacteria bacterium
CATTTATTTTTACGTGCTTCAAATGAAACCATGAGAGCCGATTCCAGATTATCGACGATATCGCCTATGTCGACATCGATCGGTTGGCCCCTTTGCGTTTGACCGCTTACATCCGAACCCCACAGATAGGGTGCAATGGCGAACTGCCAGCCATTATCTGCATCGGATTCTTGAGCCTGCGTTAAAGTGGAACAAAAGGTTAGGAGGCCTGCGAGAAGCACGGGCACGAAACTGCTACGAAAATAATTTTTTATCATTTTTAACCTCACTTTATTTTATAACGCCTGGTTACTTCCTGCTTTTGGATAACATGCATGTTCTTTGTCAGGTATGGGATTCCTCAGCAGGGCTTACAGTTTCGGCGCGAGGGTGTTATTACCCTTCTGGAACTCACTATACCACTCCTCTCAGGTAATTTTTTGACCGAACTTCGGACGCGTCAACTCGAACATGACCTCGGCACCAGGTGGCATGGAGTACCTGTCGGTGATAACTAAGCACTTCGGCTATCACGCGTAACGTCATGTTGTCGAACGTTCAATTCTAGCTGGACCCTTTTTCCTCTAATTTTATGACGTTCAGTGCGTAAAGCACTAATCTAATACCGCATCGTGTGGCACCGAACCGGCCGATCATTGTGCCGGCTGTGAAGCACATAATGAACCCCATCAAATCCGACGATTCTACCCAATATCCAAAAATCCAATTGCGTCCGACCATGAACAAAACGTATGCGGCCAAAATGATTCTACCGATCAAATCTAACTGCGAAACAACTTTCGTCGTTTCCTCGTTCCAATCCAGGCGATACATCCTGCTTAGAAAAAGACCTGTCAAGAATCCCGTGAGGAACCCCACAAAAGCCAGGCCCAAATCAAGATTTTGTAGATGTACTTCGACAGCAATCACCGAAGTCAATATTAACCAGCTAATCAAATAGTATCGCAGTCGCACGCGGAGGCGATGGTCAACCTGTTGACGTACAGGGCTTATTATTGACATAAATTCTTATTGACTACGCAACTCTGGTTACGATCCGTCGTCTTCAACAGCAGGACACGCCGCCACGCAAAGTTCATTGCCCCTTACCTGGGAAACAAGAACTGCAACGGCAGGCGCATGCTCCAATCCCATTTGATGTCGGGCTTCTCAACGTTATAGTAAGCAATGAATCGCTAACCCATCTCGCCGAACAGTGCTTTGGGATACGGCGCAACGTTCAATTCGACTGCTTCCAGCGTCTGATCAAAGCGTCGGGTTCAAGTAGTTTTGCCACGCCTCCATTCGAAGCATGACTCGTCGGACGATATGCGTGGGCGCGCCCGACTCCGTCAGGATGGCTACTGTGCCCACTGCGCCGGGGGGTAAGGAATTCAGCAATTCCGTGTCGTCGAGTTTGAGACGTACGTAAAACGGCAGAGCTTTTTCCTCTTGCGGTGCCAGCAGGGTCCCGGACGGCTGCACCTGACCCGTCGGAATTGCCTTCACGATGTAATCGACCTCCGCGGTAAAGATGTACCCGGGGAGGAAAATTGGGGTCAGCCATTATGACCCATTGATGCTATAAATATCTCGGCGCCTTCAGCGCTGTGTTAAACTCGGTACAGACGTAGCAACGCCATTCTGGAATTTGCAAGAAGGACGCGCCGTTTGACTATCCGTTTTTCGAGGACATGAGATGGCGTCATTGAGTATCCTGCCGACGCTGTGTTTTCTGGCGCACAATTTTATGCGATTTCCAGTCTTTATCACCCCTTTCGCTTCGGCCGCAATGTTGTCGGCAATCGATTTTCTGCTCTCCGCATTAACGAATCCAAAAGCGCGTAAGCGACTTGGGTAGCCTCGCCACGGCATGATGTCTTTTGATCATAGCGGACTGAGAGCAGCTTCGTTGATATGCGTTGTCGTGTTCTTTTTGTATGCGACGATCGCCGGAGCCGCCGATGCGCAGCAGGACGTCACGACAGAAGCTACGGACAATCCCCTGGTTGCGAATCCCGAAGCCACGGACGGTGCGAACACAGAGACTGGTGAACAACTGCAAGATCTCCCAAGCGAGGCGGAACAACGGGAGCTCGGGGCGACCGAAGATCCGATGGCCACCGATCAGGTAAGACAAGATATCGAGCGCGAGGTAGAACCCAGCGAGACTGAACAGCGTCGTAGCGGGTTTGATATCTACGGAAGCCTACGAATCCGTTACCGGAAACAGGAGAATCTCAGCGAATGGCAGGATGGCGGCTCGCGCATTGGCACCCACATTGAATGGCGTGTTCTGCCTAAATCGTTCCTCTATGTGCGCTACGAGGCGGGATTCAACTTGCTTACCGGCCTCGAAGGACTTGCCAACCCCGGGGATAAAGCGGGCGGTCAATTCACCGATACAGTGTTTACCAGGCTTTTCTACACCGGTCTTGACACGCCGGTTGTTAACTATGTCTTAGGCAAGAACTGGTCTACTTATTACAAGGTCAGCTTCTTCACCGACCGATTCATGGGTACCGGCGGCAGCGCAAGTGGCACCTACAACGCGCAAACCGATGGCGGCCCTACAGGAACTGGGCGGGCCGATAATACCCTTCAAACGCATTTCTCCATTAATTTTCTGCCAGAGCGCTGGTTCAAACCTTTTGCGCTGAATGCCCAGCTTCAGCACGGCAACCCGATTCCCTTTGGTAATGGTGCTGACTACGGTACTGCTTACGGTCTCAGTGCCGTGCTGGCGACACAGAGTAATTACACGCTGGGTTTGGCACACAACTACGCGCAAATCGACCTTGCCGATGACCCGTCACTCCAACGCATCGGCTTGTCTGGTAGTGCCAGAGCAACGTCGCTGGGGATACGCGGGTTTGGCGACCGGTGGTATGCGGGATTGATTGCATCCAGGCTCCAGAATCACGAGACCACCGACGAGGGAATCTATTTCAAAGGCTGGGGTAGCGAACTCTACTTACAGTATCGTGTTGCCGGTCCGATCTGGTTCGTTGGTGGATACAACGCCCTGGAACCAGATGCGAATGACGTGCTGGCGCGCGAATATCGCGTCAGGTACGCAATCGCAGGGTTACGTTACAGCTTCGATGATTTTCGGCGCATGATCTTCGCCAACGTTCGCATCGACGACAGCCTCAATGCAGACGGGACCCCCGGATCCGACGTCTTCACCATCGGAATCCGCTGGGATATGTCAAAACGCGGATGGCATCGGTCCGACTAGAAGCCGTCGCCGCGACCTGGTAGACCCCTTCTATTTTTCTTCTATTTCTTCTATTCTTTTCCGAATACCCTATTACTAGAATAAATGGTTCACGCGCGACGCATCTGCGCGACTGCATCATGGATAAACAGGGCCCTGATCTTGTCCCAGAATTCACCTCCAAGCACCAGGAAGCTTGAAAGCAGCAACAGGTCCCCGGTAATGTTGAACGTCAGGCGGTAGTCATCGTAAGCGGGAATATAGTGGGCGAAATAAAGGCCCAGCCATCCGAACAACAGGGGCAGTACAAACATCACCAGCCCAAGCCGATAGCGCTTTTTACTCACCCGATCAGGCGGTCCGTGCTTTTTGATGAAATTAAAAAAGCGAGCCTTGATGGCGTCGAAACCCGCCCTGCCCATGATCGCAATCGCTACAATGCTGAAGATCTCGGGAATGCCGAGTGCCAGTGCCCCCGAAATGGCTGTTTTCCAGCCGCTCGGAAGATCCGTTGCTGTTACTACTGGAATCAACAACGGGCTTGCAAAGCCTACGATCAGTATGGCCAGGCCCAATTGCAGGCGCCAACCAGTTTGAGGCCGCTCCCCTCCACTATTAGTAACTTCATTCAGACCTTCACTAGTCATTGCTATTTCCTGAAATCCTCTTTTCCAGTAATTCAAAGGTTCCTACACCCCAGTGACTCAAAACTCTCGAGGTATCCGCCAGGTTCGAATCGAGTAATTCGATGCGATCACGACGCATAATCTTCAGAGAACCGGCAAAGGAAGCCGGTGCCCATGGCACTAACACGGTTACCTGCCCCTTGCCGTCTTCTTCGATCAGGTAGACGATTTCCCGTTCCCCGTTTTCCGAATGCATTACCGCCGGTTTGAATACGCCGTCTTCCTTAGCCCCCAAAAGCCCATGGGACAATCTTTTAACCGCTTTATAAATCGGCAACTTACCCAGAAGAGTCTCCTCTAACCATGAACCAAACCGACGCAGGTTCGCCGAGCGCAAGGCCAGGCCGAATACAAAGGAAGCCCCCACCAGCAGCACCAAAGCAATCAGGCCTGGCAGTTTGAGATTATCAAATAATCCACCCGGAAATAGATCTGCAATAGGGGTTGCCAACGCAATCAGTAGATCGATAATTTCATCCATGAGCAGGTAAAACAGAACCAGTGGCAGTAAGACTAAAAGGCCCCCGATCAAAGAGGTCTTAAGAAATTCGGTAATTTTTTTCATCGCTAATGCTCCAGACTTAATCGAGGCCAGGTATTTGGAGAACATTTTACTGAATTCAAACTGGGAGTCAGTTAAATAAGTAAACCATCACGGCTACTCGCTATTTTAGCTGACCCAAAAATCGGAAATTTCCTGACCCGTTAACAGAAAATACTGGTAATTTTTCGAAACAGAGCGACCAATTATTAACTGCAAGTCTTTGATTTTATTGATGGTAGTAAAAAGAACGTAAAAACGTCGTCGTACCATCGGGACTTTTTACATGGTATTGAATATTCTCCATGCACCTAAGGAGGAAATATTATGAATATCAAAGTATCAAATATAGTGGCAGGTTTTATCATCTCGATGCTGATTTTGTCGGTCGGTACCGCTGGTGAACGTATTGTTGTAGAGAATGTGGGATTTGCAACCCCGGAATCGGTTGAATATTACGCCGCCGAGGATGTTTATCTGGTGACTAATATCAATGGCAGTCCATTTGCTGTTGATGATAATGGATTTATTTCTAAAATCAGCCCGGATGGAAAAGTGCTTGATCTGAAATGGATCGATGGCGCCAGATCTGATACTCGTCTTCATGGGCCAAAAGGTGCTGCTATCAGTGGCAATATCCTGTATGTCGCTGATCATGATGAAGTACATTTATTCGAACTGCCCAGCGGAAAGCAAAAAACCAGTGTTAAAATTTCAGGCAGCACCTTCCTCAATGGCATCACCCCGGGAGGGGGAGGCTCCGTCTATACCACAGATATGGGAGCGACGAGTGATAATGGTAATTTTGTATCATCCGGTACGGACGCGGTTTATCAGGTTTTTCCCGATGGTCAGTATAAGGTCGTCATGAAGGACAAGGATATGGGTTGGCCAAACGGCATTGTCGTTAGCGGCAAACATTTAATCGTTGTGACTTTCCAGTCAAATGAGGTTTATCGAGTGCTCAAGAATGGACAAAGATATATCTTGCCAGCACCTCCGACAGGTTCGCTCGATGGTTTGATTGCGATGGACGATGGCAGCCTGATCATGTCGAGTTGGGCAGGCTCTGCAGTTTACCGCCTGGATAAAAATGGCAATTACAGTACGGTAGCAGATTCACTGGAATCGCCATCAGATATCGGTTATGACAATAAAAGAAATCGCATACTTGTGCCTTTGTTTCTAAAAGATAAAGTGGTTTTCTTGCCGCTCTAACAGCATTTATGGGGCCGATGCTTCAAAGCACCGGTCCCATGTCGGTGGCTAATCAACAGGAAGATAAACATGCTTAAATCTATTCAGTTACATCTACCATTGTTCAAACAAAATAAGGTGGTAATACTCTCGTTGTAAATTAATGGTTAATAAACAAATGGGGCTCCCGGTTATGCATATCCCAAGATCAGCAAACATTTTGAAAAAGTGCGCATATTTCCTGACTATTACAGGAGTGCTTTTACAGGTTGTAACTACTTCTGCCAAGGCAGAAGTAGTTACACAGCAATTTCGCGGCCTGACATTAAATGCCAATTTGGAAATTGCGGAAAATATGGATTTGACAAATGGCATAGTGTTAATTGTGCACGGCCTCATGGGGCACAGCCGAATGGAAATTATCGAAACCGCCCAACAGGCATTGCTGGATAATGGCAAGAGCTCGTTAGCAATGAACCTGAGCCTTGGAGTGGATAATCGGAAAGGTTTTTTTGATTGCACCTTGCCCCATCGTTATGGACAAGATGAAGCGCTAGACGAAATATCGGCATGGGTTTCCTGGCTGCGTGCGAAAGGGGTGAAAGAAATAGTATTAATGGCTCATTCCCGGGGTTCGAATGAAGCCATGGTGTATACAGTGGTGCAGAAGGATCCAGAAATTACCCACCTGGCAATGCTGGCGCCAGGCACCGACGATTCAAAACAACGTTTCGAAGAGCGCTACGGCAGCATCTTTGATGAAACAATGGAACGTGTCGAAAAAGAAAGAGACGCCGGTAGAGGTAATGAACTGATTGAAAACGTCGACTTTTGGTGGTGCCCCAGGGCCACAGTTACACCCAATACATTTTTTTCCTTTTACTCTGAAAATAGCAAGTATCGAAATTTTAAATATTACTTACCACGCACCCAGGTACCAACACTCATAATAACCGCCAGTGCGGACGAGCGGATACCCGATAGCGCGAAACAGGTGACTCCTTACATCGATGGCAAAAAGATTCAACATGTTGTAATCGAAGGTTCTGGCCATTTTTTTATGGATTTCAACATCGAAGAAGCGGTGGAGTCAATGTTAGAGTTTCTTGCCGCCACCGAATGAGT
>JBGUEB010000191.1:0-6726 GCA_041821565.1 Gammaproteobacteria bacterium
GCATAAATTATAGTAGAAGTTCAAGTTTTACTATAAGTTTATTAACAAATATTAATATAGTGCCTAAGTGTCAGATTTCAAGGCGGTAATTGTTTGATTTAATTGAATATTTATGGGATTAAGGCTTCGTTTTGACGTTTGATATTAACCAGGGTTTCGATGCGCTGAAGCAAATCGGCTTCGTCCACTGGTTTGGTAATGAAGTCATTAGTACCAGCGCCAAAAATGCCGGTAAAATCAGTTTTCTCGTCGTCGGCCGGCGCTATCGTCATCAGTAAAGCGGGCAAGGCTAAATGGTCAAGCTTGAGTTCATTGCGCACGGTTTGAATAAGCTCATATCCACTCGTTGCACTGGACATCATTGAGTCGGAAATCAGGACATCAACGGTACACTTGTTGTTCCTGGCTATATCTTGTTTCAAATATTCGAGAGCGACTTCCGCATCGTTGAAATGCCTGAATTTAATATTGTTTTTATCCATTATTGCATTCGTAATCGCGGTCGAAGTAGCACTATTGTCAACGTATACTATTTTAATCGGTACTTCCGCGTCCTTGCCGAGAAAATTAAGAATGAAATTCACCAGTGACTGGTGCCCCTCGGCCTTGTCGAAATAGGCAGTAACCGCCCGGCTATCATCCATATCATCCCCAAGGATTCGATTGTCAGGATCACCGGAAACTACAAATATTGCTGTATCACGGTTTTTAGGTGACTTGCGAATATGATCAATGAGACTGTAACCGTCCATATCAGGTAAAGTAATGCCCGTGGTGATAATTTCGAATTCGAATTGCTGGACGGCCGTGCGCGCTTCTTTGGCGGTCCCGCAGGCGATAATGTCCAGCCCGGGCATCTGCTTTAAAATTTCCCTGTATAAAATAGTTCTGGCCGAATCTGACGAGTCTACCAACAATAGGCGGCGTTTATTGAACATGAATTATTGCGAGGCTCCTGTTTCCTTAGGTAGGTTCGATTTGATTCAGGTGTCGGGCTACTGCTATCCAGGAGCCCGCCAGGCCCAGCAGGGTACTAGAAGTCACCAATATGATAAAGTCCTGGAAAGTGAATGTAATTAATTCAAGGTCGGCTTGATAGAGCAGGTTTAACCGGTTCAGCGGGCCGGAAATAGCCAAATAGCCAATTTCGACGATTAACCAGGACATCAGGCCACCTAATAGTCCATACCAGATACCACCATACAGAAAAGGGCGACGGATAAAAGCGTTGGTGGCGCCGATTAACTTGGTGACGATGATTTCCTGGTAGCGATTCTGAATATCGAGTCTGATGGTGTTGCCAATAATCAATAAAACCGCGATCGAAAATAAAATGGTGACGATCACGACAGACCGTTTTGCGATTTCCAGTATAGTGTAGAGTCTCTCCAGCCATTCGGTATCAAGCTTCGCAATTTTAACCTGCGGAAAAGCCTGCAGGGTATTTAACAGGATTTTAACAGCGAAAGTATCGGCTTCGCCGATGGGTTCAACGATAATAGTATGCGGCAGTGGATTATTGGCCAGGGTATCGATGCTCTTGCCAAATCCGGAAGATTCACGGAAAGCCTCCAGTGAGGTTTGCCGGGAAATAAACTCTGTCGACTGGACATTTTTCATGGTTGAGATTTCACGTTCAAACTCTATGGCCTTTTTCTCGCTTAATTTGATATCGAGGTAAAGTGTAATCTGCGTGATCGATCGGTAATCACCAGACATGGCGTTGATATTTTTTAAAAATAAATAAAAGCCACCGGGTAGCGACAGGGTAATGCCGATTACGGCGACTGTCATAATAGTGGGTACTGGTGCCTGATATATTTTTCCAAGACTGAATACCAAAGACTGAATGTGGTGCAGGAGGTATGCAATTAGCTGGTTCGATGTGGCCGGCTTGTCACGGCGTATGTTACTGGTTCGCATAAATCACCAGTTTCCCGGGCCGAATCCGTCAGCTTGCCCTGGTTTAAATTCTGCCAAATCATGGTCTGGCAGCTTAGCGTCGAGGTCATTGTAGATCATTTTTCCCTGATTCAGGGTAAGTACCGGCATAGCCAGTTCATCAATCAGGTTGAGGTCATGGCTAGCTACCAGTACCGATACGCCGACCTGGTGAAAATCGATAAAAATTTGCATGATTTCACGTGACAATACCGGATCCAGGTTACCGGTCGGTTCATCGGCCAGAAGTAGCATCGGTTTGTGAACCACGGCCCGTGCTATCCCCACGCGCTGTTGTTCTCCGCCGGAAAGCGTTATTGGCATCGATTTTTCCTTGCCGAGCAAACCAACCTTATCGAGTGCAGCGCGAGTTCTCTTTGCGATCTCCTGATGGCGATATCCCTGAATAATTAAAGGCAATGCGACATTGTCGAATACGGGACGATCAAACAGAAGCTGATGATCCTGAAAAATAATGCCGATGTTACGCCGTACATAAGGAACCCGGTGCCTGGGTATAGTTTTCAGATTAATTCTATTCAGCAACGCATGCCCACGTGTCGGCTTTTCGATCAATGAAATGATTTTAAGCAGGGTACTTTTACCGGCACCTGAATGGCCAGTAAGAAAAGCCATTTCACCTGCACCCAGGTGCATCGACACGTTACTGAGTGCTTCATGACCACCGGGGTATCTTTTGGTAACGTGTTGAAACTTGATCATTAAAGTCAGCCAGGCGCCTTGCTAATCTAGTTCTGATAGCAGTGCATCGACAAACTCCTTGTCGTCAAACACGCGGAGATCATCGACTGACTCACCAACACCGATATAGCGTATGGGTAACTGCAATTGTTCTGAGACACTGAATATCATGCCGCCTTTTGCGGTGCCGTCGAGCTTGGTCAGGGTGATACCGGAAATGCCTATAGACTGATTAAAATTAGTTGCCTGTGAAAGCGCATTTTGACCGGTGCCAGCGTCAAGTACAAGCATGGTTTCGTGCGGTGCACTGGGATCGAGTTTGCCCATAACGCGTTTTATTTTTTCCAGTTCATCCATTAAATTATTCTGTGTGTGCAGGCGACCCGCGGTGTCGGCTATTAAAATATCGATATCCTTTGCCTGTGCAGATTTGAGGGCGTCAAATATGACCGAGGCCGAATCTGCACCTTGCCCTTGTTTGATGACTGGTATATCGAGACGCGCACCCCAACTCTGCAATTGTTCTACCGCGGCGGCACGAAAGGTATCGCCAGCGGCGAGCATGACACTATACCCCTGGGTCTTAAATTGCTGTGCGAGTTTACCGACGGTGGTAGTTTTACCAGCGCCGTTAACGCCAACCATCAATATCACGAATGGGCGATGTTTTTTATCGATAGTTAAAGGTACTGCGCTTGGCGATAAGATATCGGCCATCGACTGCTTTAACACTGATAAAACACTTTTATCGTCTTTAAGCTGATCTCGACTGCCAGCCTGAATCAGGTTTGTGGTTATTTTTTGGGTGGCCTGTATGCCAACATCCGCCATTAACAACTGGTCTTCCAGTTGCTCGAGCAAGTCGTCATCGATTGACTTCTTTCCCAGTAAAATAGAAGCGATTCCCGAGGACAGGCTGGCACGGGTTTTCGATAACCGCTGTTTCAGGCTGGCAAACAGGCCCTGTGACTTTTGCGGCGCGGCATCATTATTTTTCTGACTCGATTTGAAGCCAAACATAGCTTTTCCTGGGATCGGAATTTCAGGCACAATATGCTAACAGAAAGCGATCGATTCTGTGCATACTGATTGACTGTTTGTTGCTTGTTTTGAGGGTGCGGTTTAAGTTTCCGGATATAGACTCCCGCCGGGTATAAGCGGCACAAATTCTTGCAGCTATGTAATAACTCGGGTGAGAGGACATCTATACGAATGAGCAGGGCAAAACCACGGCAGGTTAGAATTATCGGCGGCATATGGCGTGGCCGAAAGATACCAGTTGTTGACATTGATGGCCTCAGACCTACGCCCGATCGAATTCGAGAAACGTTGTTTAACTGGCTAGCCATGAACTGTCCAGGAGCCAGTGTTCTCGACTGTTTTGCCGGTAGTGGCGTGCTTGGGTTTGAAGCGATTTCGCGTGAGGCAAAGCAACTGACAATGGTCGAAAAAGATCAACAGGCCTGGGATAGACTTCGGAAACAGCTTGAGCGTTTTGAATGCGATGCGATTACCCTGATCTGCGGGGATATCATAAAATTAATCCCTGAGATGAAGAATCAATTCGATCTGGTCTTTGTCGATCCGCCATACGCTCTGCCGCAACTGCGATATCAGGTGATTAACAGTCTGCTAGAGCATCGACGTTTGATCGACGGTGCCAGGATTTTCATCGAATGGCCTGCAGCGGAGCAGTTTGATCTACCGGTTCCTGAGCTGTCCTGGCTAAAGCAGAAAAAAGCCGGGCTGGTCAATTACGGTATAGCCGAATGGCGGCTAAGTCGCTAGACTGGCAGGCTATTTTACTTATAGAATCGGTTCACGGGCTTACTCGGGCCAGTTGAACCAGATGGGACTATTGATGACGAAAATCGCGATCTACCCGGGAACCTTCGATCCGGTTACAAAGGGGCATATTGATATATGCGAGCGCGCAATAAAAATGTTCGATCAAGTGGTGATCGGTGTTGCTGATAGCCTCGCGAAAGAACCATTCTTCGATATCAACGAACGAGTATCGATGCTGGAGACAGTATTTAAGGATAGCCCTCGAATATCGATCCGGCCTTTTTCCGGTCTTTTAATCGATTTTGCGCGCGAGTGTAACGCAGAAGTTATTATCCGTGGATTACGCGCGATTTCTGATTTCGAATATGAAGTACAGTTGGCAGGGATGAATCGTTCGCTCGCAAAGGAGATCGAAACCGTATTTCTCACCGCCGCGCAACGATATGCTTTTGTATCCTCCAGCCTGGTACGTGAAATCGCGCGACTGGGCGGAGATGTGTCCGAATTTCTACACCCTGAAGTATTAGATCGATTAGCTACCAAACAAAGTAAATCCAGATGAGATGCCAATCCCCCACAGTTCGCGTGCCGGTAGAAAATTAACATGGCTTTAATGATCACAGATGAATGTATCAATTGTGACGTATGTGAACCCGAATGCCCGAACGATGCCATTTACCCGGGTGAAGAAATATACGAAATCAATCCGGATTTATGCACCGAATGTGTCGGTCATTTCGAAACTTCGCAATGTGTCGAGGTATGTCCAGTTGATTGTATCCCACTTGATCCGAATCATCCCGAAACTCAAGATGAATTAATGGCCAAGTATTCGCGTTTGACTGCAGACGGTTAACAAAATTATGAAGGTCAAGCAATTAATCAGATCCTGGATATGCGCGACATTTATATGCCTGGTACAGTTGTTAAATCCTTTAAACGCAGCCGAATATGCCGTCGCATCGGCTCATCCGCTGGCGACAAAAGCCGGTATGGAGGTGCTCGCGAACGGCGGCAACGCATTTGATGCCGCGATAGCGGTAACCAGCACCCTGGCTGTGGTGGAACCTTACTCGTCAGGTATTGGCGGTGGTGGGTTTTATCTGCTGCATCAACATAAGGAGAATCGGCAAATCATGATCGATGCGCGCGAGCGTGCACCCCTGAAAGCGTCACGTGATTTCTATCTCGATGCAAATGGTGAGGTCGATCATGATCGTTCGATGAATGGTGCTTCTTCAGCGGGTATTCCGGGAATACCAGCCGCGCTTGAGCATTTACAACGAAACTACGGTGTATTGCCTTTAGCCAGATCGATGGCGAATTCGATTAGCCTCGCTCAGAATGGATTCGAAGTTGACGAGAAATATCGTGGCCTGGCTAAACGGCGGTTACCTGTTTTGCAGCGGTTTGATTCGACGCGGCAGATTTTGCTGGACAATGGCGAGATTCCGGCGTCGGGTAGTTTATTGAAGCAGGCGGACCTCGCCGGTACGCTTCAGGCTATTGTGGAGCAGGGTGCCGACGGGTTCTACCAGGGGAAGATAGCACAACAACTGGTCGATAGCGTGATCGCCAATGGCGGAGTCTGGTCATTACAGGATTTGAATCAATACCAGCTGGTAGAGCGTGAGCCTGTTCGATTTAGTTTCGGTTCGGCAGATTTTGTGACCGCCAGCCTGCCATCCTCGGGCGGGGTGGTGTTAGCCAGCATATTTAATATGCTCGAAGAATTAAAATATAACCAGGCACAGTCGACGCAGCAGATTCATTTACTCGTCGAGGCGATGCGCAGAGCCTATCGCGATCGAGCTACATACCTTGGCGATGTCGATTATGTCGAAATACCGTTGCAACGCTTAACCAGTGATGCCTATGCAAAGGAGCTTGCCAGGGGTATTTCGCTAGAAACTGCGAGCCGAAGTGCAGATATTGGTGAATTTGCCGATCAAGCGGCCGGTACCGACACCACCCACTTCTCTATTATCGATCAACAGGGAAACATGGTAGCGGCAACACTGTCGGTTAATTACTCGTTTGGATCGGGCCTGGTCGCCGATGGCACCGGCGTTTTACTCAATGACGAAATGGACGATTTTTCGGCGAAGCCAGGTGAGCCAAATGCATACGGGCTACTTGGTAGTACCGCAAATGCAATTCAGCCTGGTAAGCGTATGCTTTCCAGTATGACGCCGGCTTTTGTGCGCACCGCCGAGAAAAGCCTGATATCCGGCACCCCTGGCGGCAGTCGAATAATTACCATGCAGCTCCTGGGTATGCTCGAATTCCTGCGAG
>JBGUEB010000192.1:0-6722 GCA_041821565.1 Gammaproteobacteria bacterium
CTAATGTTTTTACCAGTATTTAAGTATCTATCGCCTGGATTAGTCCGCCGGTTTTGCCCTCGTCTCGCAAAAATTGCGGGCCTGGCGATTTGGCTAGGTTTACTAGCCCCAGTTGTTGGCGCCGATGAGGGAGATCCGTTTGAAATTCAAAGCGCCAGCTTTTCCCTGGACAATACCCTTTTGAAGCTTGATTTAAAAATCAGGATTGATTTACCGGAATTTGTCGGTATAGCAGTAAACCAGGGTTTCGCGGTACCACTCATGTTTGAAGTCGAAATTTTTACAAGTAGAAATTACTGGTTCGACAAAAGAGTTGTTACCCTGCAACAGAGTTACCAGTTGCATTTTCTACCCATGCTCAGTTCTTACGTGGTTAATGATGTTAATGCCGGGAAACGTCACTATTTCGATAGCCTGGACGAGGCGGTTGAGTTCATGGAAGTGGTTTACAATTACCCAATGCTCGATATTAGCAATTTTGACTTCAATCGCGAATTCTACGCGCGTACCCGTTTTAGAATCGATAACGATGAATTACCCCTGCCTTTGAAACCAAGTGTCTTTTGGCCTAGCAACTGGGATGAACGAAGTAACTGGTATTCGTTCGAAATGATACCGCTGAATCCAGGCTTAAGCGGATGATTCGAAATACCTTCAGGGTTTGGCTCGCGAGCGCCAGGCATGAATAGCACGTTTCGCAACACGGCCTCGATTCTGGCAGTGGTCACTCTGCTTATGGTCTCGTTGTATACGATTAGCGATGCAACCTCCAACTCGGCGACCTTCGGGAAATATTATAACTGGTTGATTTTTTTCAACCTGATGGGCCTGACAGCGTTAATGGCATTAATCGCGTACAACGTCTACAAGTTGTCCGTACAGTATCGGCTGAAAACTATCGGTTCACGTCTGACTGCGCGCATGATCGGCGTATTTGTGTTGTTGACGATCATCCCGGTAAGTATTGTTTTCTACTTTTCACTCAGTTTTTTGCATCGAAGTATCGATAGCTGGTTTGATGTGGGTATCGAGATTGCACTCGAAGATTCATTACAACTGGGTCGCAGTGCGGTAGATTTACGCAAACGCGAGGCCCTGAATAAAACGCGTGCAATTGCACTTGAAATTTCAGCGGTAGAAGACGAAATCTTGATTATTTACCTCAATGATGCACGCGAGAGAATCGGTGCGAATGAACTGACCCTGGTCGATCATGATCAGTCTATCATTGCTTCCAGCAGTATCGATTCGATTCAACTGCCGACCGCGTTGTCGCTTACCGATCTTGGTGAACTCGACGCCGATATCCATTATTTAAAACTGGAAGACGACCCGGTTTATGGACTCGCGATTCGAATCGTAGTGCTGGTGCAGAGTCTGGATGCGACTGAAAAAGCAAAAACTCTGCAGGCGCTGTTTCCATTCACCGATCGATTAAATGAACTGACAGTCGGCGTACAGGCTGCCTTCGACAAGTACAAGCAGTTAGCAGTCTTACGAAACCCACTGAAGACCAGTTTCACCCTGGCCCTGTCAATTATCTGGTTGCTCAGTGTTTTGTCAGCCGTGTGGATCGCATTTGTTTCAGCGCGCAAGCTGGTTTCACCGATTAATGACCTGGTGGAGGGAACCCGGTCGGTCGCCGCCGGTGATTATGAAAAGCAACTCAAGGTCTCGGGTGATGATGAACTGGGTCTTTTGTTGCGCTCATTCAACACCATGACACGGCAGATTTCGCGGACCCGGGCAATAGCCGAAAAAAGCCAGTTAATGGAAGCAAGGCAAAAGAATTATCTCGAATCGGTAATGGAACATATAACCTCGGGTGTTTTGACTATCGATGAAACCGGATTGATCAAGCGAGGAAACCCGGCGGCCTGCTCGATATTCGGCATAGAAACTTTTTATTTTACCGAGATTAATATAGACGATGTTTTGCACGAATATCCGATGATGCAGGTTTTCTTCGATGCGGTGAAAAATAATATACAAAGCGAGCAGCAGTGGCAGGAAGAAGTGGTAATTTTTGGCCCAAGCGGTAGAAAGATACTGCGCGTAAGAGGTGCGTCGTTACAGTCACAGTCCGATGACCTGCAGGAGCAGGTCATAGTAGTAGACGATCTGACCGAGTTGATTCAGGCACAAAAGGACTCCGCCTGGAGTGAAATGGCAAGGCGTCTGGCGCACGAGATCAAAAACCCGCTAACACCGATTCAGTTATCCGCCGAGCGCCTGCAGCGAAAACTGAGCGGTGAAGTGACCGGGGACAAGCAGTCCATGCTGGATCGTTACACGCGTACCATCGTCCAACAGGTAGAGGCGATGAAATCGATGGTAAATGCCTTCACCGAGTATGCTCGGTCATCGTCACAAAATTCAGCCGCATTGAATTTGAATGAATTGCTGGAAGATGTCACCGTGCTTTATCATGAGAACTACTCCGAGGTATCAATCGAGCTTGAACTGGATCCCTCGATACCGCTGATTATGGCTGATAGTGTACGATTACGTCAGTTGGTGCATAACGTGGTTAAAAACAGTTTCGATACCATCGAAGCCGGTGGCTGGATTAAACTGAATACCCGTGCTGTTCAGGAATTAGGTCATCAATACCTTGAGTTTTCTGTCGAGGATAGTGGTGATGGCATTGCGGATGAAGTTGCCGATAATCTATTTGAGCCTTATGTCACCACTAAAACTACCGGGAGCGGACTTGGTTTGGCAATTGTGAAGAAAATAGTCGACGAGCATAGTGGTATGGTATGGGTGGAAAAGGGTGAACAGGGAGGGGCTCGATTTGTAGTGCGCCTGCCGGCAATTTCTCGAAAGGATGACAAGCTGCAAACTGAAACCAGACGAAGAAAAGATACCGAGGTTATGCCATGAGCGCGAGAATCCTGGTTGTTGACGATGAACCGGATATCAGGTTTCTGCTCAGGGAAATACTGGAAGACGAGGGCTATGAAGTTGATGTCGCCGAACACGCTAAAGCGGCAAATGAAATTCGGCTCAGCAGGACCCATGATCTGGTATTACTCGACATCTGGATGCCTGAAATTGATGGTGTCACCCTGCTCAAGGAGTGGAAGTCCTCGGCCGATGATCACTGCCCGGTGGTGATGATGTCTGGCCACGGTACAGTGGAGACCGCGGTGGAAGCAACAAAATATGGTGCTTTCGATTTTGTCGAAAAACCGCTGTCAATGGCCAAGCTGTTAAGTACGGTGAAAGCGGCCCTGTCCAGTTCTGAACAGTTCACCGAAAAGGAATTACGCCGAAATAAGGAAGAGCCGGTGGGTAATAGTCGGATCCTGCGCCAGTTGAAACAGCAAATTCAATCCCTGCAACATTCTAACACCGCGGTATTCTTTACCGGCACCAATGGTAGTGGTCGAAGAATCTGGGCTTCTTATTTGAGTATGCTATCGGATTCTAATGAACCGATGCAGGATTTCGATTTAAACCGGGATCTGGCCGAGTTACTGCCATTAAAAAGTAATCTTTATGTAGCAGAAATTACCGATCTGAGCCTGGATCAACAAACCCGGCTTTACGATGCTATCCAGGATAATACCGGATCGTCTCCTTATCGTTTTATCGTATCGACCCACTATGACTATGCGCAGTTAGGCAAAGACAATAAAATCCCGGCTCGACTCGCGGAGTTTTGGCAGCGGGCAATTCGTATTCCTTCGCTGGATGAGCATATTGAGGATATTCCAGAATTACTCGAGTATTATGTCAACTGGTACAGTGAAAACGAGCAACTGCCCTACCGGCATTTTGGCGTTGCGGCCCAGAATCTGCTGCGTAATCATCACTGGAGTGGCGAAATTTCACAATTGAAGCAATTCATTAAATCAGTGCTGGTCAATAGTGAAGACGAAAACATAGAACTCGATGAAGTTCGGCAGTTACTGCAAAAAAGTAACCTGGACCATCCTTCGAATAATGAAAACACGATACAGTTGACAATCAATCTTGACCTCGAATTACGCGAAGCCAGGGAAATGTTTGAACGAGAATTCCTGTCAAGGCACCTGGCCTTAAGTGGCAATAATATTACCGAACTGGCAAAACGGGTTGGACAGGAAAGAACTCATCTGTATCGTAAACTGAAAACACTGGGTCTACATACCAAGAAACAGTCCTGAACTCAGAGACTGCCTGGATGCATATCACTGGAATATGAATTTTACTGATTCGTTAAATCGGCCGCGAAAGGGCATGCTCGCAGTGGTATTTTTTTGCCTTTCGCCTGGCTGTTTTTGTAACAGGTGCAAACTTCGCCTGGCAGGAGTAAAGATTTGAACATAATAATACTGGGTGCCGGACAGGTCGGTTCGACGGTTGCGACTGAACTGGCGAGAGAAGAAAGCAACGAGATAACGGTAATCGATATCAACCAGACTATTCTCTCCGACCTGCAGGACCGGCTCGATCTTCGTACGATTTGTGGTAACGCTTCCTACCCCAATATGCTTGAAGCCGCCGGTGCCGACGATGCTGATATGCTGATTGCCCTGACCAATAGCGATGAGATCAACATGGTGGCCTGCCAGATAGCATCCACAATCTTCCATACGCCTACGAAAATTGCGCGTATTCGCTCGGTTGAGTATTTACGTAATCCCGGTTTGTTTGCGCCAGAAGCAATCCCGGTTGATTATATGATTAGTCCCGAATCCCTGGTTACCGAGTATTTACACCATTTAATCGAACATCCAAGTGCGCTGCAAGTGCTTGATTTTGCTGAAGGCATGGTGCAACTGGTGGCAGTCAAAGCCTATGACACTGGTCCGCTGGTTGGGCACGCCCTGAAAGCCATGAAGCAACATGTGCCGGGGGTCGAAATGCGTGTTGCTGCTATTTTCCGTGAAGGGGAATCTATATCACCCTCAGCCGATTGTATTATTGAAGCTGACGATGAAGTATTTTTCCTCGCCGCAAGAAAACATATTCCGACCGTAATTTCGGAACTGCGAAAACTGGACAAACCGGTTAAGCGAGTAATGCTGGCCGGGGGCGGAAATATCGGTGGTCAACTGGCATCGCTGTTAGAAAAGGATTACCAGGTAAAGGTGATCGAATCCAATCCAGCCCGGGCAAGGCAATTATCCGGAATGCTTGATTCCACCATCGTGTTGCTTGGAGACGCGGCAAATCCGGATCTTTTACTGGAAGAAAATGTAGAATCGATGGATGTGTTCTGTGCTTTAACGAACGATGACGAGGCCAATATTTTATCGTCTATGTTGGCCAAACGTATGGGTGCAAAAAAAGTAATGTCGCTGATCAATCGATCCGCTTATGTTGACCTGGTAGAAAGCGGCTTAATCGATATAGCCATTTCTCCTCACCAGGTCACAATCGGTGCCTTGCTTGCGCATATCCGTCGCGGTGACGTGGTTGCAGTGCATGCATTGCGCAGGGGTTCGGCAGAAGCGATTGAAGCGATCGCACACGGTGATAAGAATTCGTCCAAGGTTATTGGGCGATCGATCGATCAAATCAAGCTGCCAGCCGGTACCACCATAGGCGCGATTGTACGGGACAAGAAGGAAGGCAAGAAAGAAGGCAAGAAACCAGAAAAGAAAGTGATCATCGCCCACCACGATACGGTGATTGAATCCGAGGATCATGTCATTCTGTTTTTGACCGATAAAAAGAAAATAACCGACGTCGAAAAATTGTTTCAGGTCGGGTTAACCTACTTTTAACACCGCTTAAAAACTATCCAGGAAATAATCAGGGTATAACACAATGCAATTGTTGGTTATTCAGCGCATTCTCGGTTTACTGTTGATGATTTTCAGCAGCACTTTGCTGCCACCTGTATTTATCGGACTCTACTATGGTGATGGGGCAACTGCGCCATTTATAGAGGCCTTTGGTTTAACCATAGCCTTCGGCTTGCTGCTCTGGTTACCGGTTCGCAATCAAAAGAAGGAACTGCGCCTCCGAGACGGGTTTCTGGTCGTGGTTTTGTTCTGGACAGTACTCGGCATATTCGGCGGCCTGCCAATTTACTTATCGGGTGTTTACGGCATTTCGGTCACCGATGCAGTATTTGAATCGATTTCAGGATTGACAACTACGGGCGCCACGGTGATAACTGGCATCGACACCATGCCCCACGCGCTATTGTTTTACCGGCAGGAATTACAATGGCTGGGAGGCATGGGTATCATCGTACTCGCAGTAGCAGTATTGCCTATGCTGGGCATCGGCGGCATGCAATTGTTTCGTGCCGAAACGCCAGGGCCGGTGAAGGACAACAAACTCACACCGCGAATAACTGAAACCGCGAAAGCCTTGTGGTATATCTATCTGGGACTAACCATTAGTTGCGGCCTGGCATACTGGTTGGCTGGCATGTCTTTGTTTGATGCTGTCGCGCATGCTTTTTCGACTATTGCGATCGGTGGGTTTTCAACTCACGATGCAAGCATCGGTTATTTTGACAGTACCGCGATTCAGTTAATCGCGGTGGTGTTCATGTTGTTGTCGGGAGCTAATTTCGCGATTCATTTTGCCGCCATAAGCCATAAATCGCTGAAGCCATATAAACGTGACGCCGAATTCAGAACCTATATCTGGGTGCTGTTAATAGTCAGCATTATCACCATAGGTTATCTGCAATTCACCAAGACTTTTTCGTCAACCGCCGAGTCGATTGTCGAAGGTCTGTTTCAGGTGGTTTCGATTGGCACGACGACCGG
>JBGUEB010000193.1:0-6673 GCA_041821565.1 Gammaproteobacteria bacterium
CTCGACCTACTGCAATATCGTTCCTTCGGCTACGGTCATTCTTTTGGCGCGCTATCGCATTATTATGGCCGCGAAGCCGGTCTCGAACTACGTGAAGATATCGATACCGTATTAGAGCCTGGCATGGTGGTTTCAATGGAGCCGATGCTAACTCTGCCGCTGGGCACACCGGGCGCGGGTGGATATCGCGAGCACGATATTCTCGTCGTCGGTGAGACCGGTGCTGAGAATATTACCGGGTTTCCGTATGGGCCCGAGCATAATATTGTTGGCGAGTGACGAAGATATTTTTCTCCTTCTCCCCCCTGGGGCGGTGCGACGGCTCGCAGAAGGCTGGGATTGCCTACATGGATGGTGCGGGCGGCGTTCCGGCGGTCCGGCGTCCCGGTAAGGGGCGTTAGCAGGTGCGGAAGCTTGAGGGGGATGTTTTTAGATTGACCCCCTCACCCCTGCCCTCTCCCTCGAGGGAGAGGGAGTATTATGGTGAAGCCATACCAAAGTTCCATCAGTACGCAAATCCCATATAAATACTTAAACTCCCCCGTCAGGCGATGTACACTCGCTGATTTTCACAAGCCAGAAATTAACATGTCAGAAAATAGAAACCATGCCGATGTGCGCGCTGCGGTGGCGCGCTTATGTGCAGACTTTCCAGGCGAGTACTGGCGTGACAAGGATCGTGAGAAAAAGTACCCGGTAGAATTTGTCGAAGCGCTGACCGAGGGTGGTTATTTATCGGTATTAATCCCCGAGGAGTTTGGTGGTGCTGGAATGGATATGGGGGCCGCCTGTGCGGTACTCGAGGAAATTCAACACAGTGGCGCCAATGGTGGTGCCTGCCACGCACAGATGTATACCATGGGCACGCTACTTCGCCACGGTAGCGACACTCAGAAACAACAGTACCTCCCGGACATAGCCTCGGGCAAGTTACGCCTGCAGGCTTTTGGTGTGACCGAGCCATCAAGTGGTACCGATACCACCCGCATCACAACCAAAGCCGTACGTGATGGGGATGACTATGTTGTCAGCGGCCAGAAGGTTTTCATTTCACGCGTTGAACATTCGGATTTAATGTTGTTACTGGTTCGTACTACACCACGCGATGAAGCTGAAAAGCGGACCCAGGGCATGTCGGTATTGCTGGTTGATCTGCGCGATGCGGTTGGCAAAGGGTTAACCGTTCGGCCACTCGAAACCATGCTTAATCATGCAACCACGGAACTGTTTTTTGATCGATTGCGGGTACCGGCCAGGAATCTGATCGGCGAAGAGGGTAAAGGTTTTGGTTATATACTCGACGGCATGAATGCTGAACGTATTCTGATTGCAGCGGAATGTATCGGCGACGCGCGCTGGTTCATCGACAAGGCGGGTGCCTATGCGAATGAGCGCGAGGTGTTCGGTGCGCCAATCGGCAAGAACCAGGGTATCCAGTTTCCGATTGCCCGTTCGTATGTACAGACCGAGGCCGCGGCACTGATGGTGAATTCGGCGAGCGATTTGTTCGATGCCGGTGAGCCCTGTGGTTCGCAGGCCAACATGGCAAAATTACTGGCCGCAGATGCCTCCTGGGCGGCGGCCGATATGTGCCTGCAAACCCACGGTGGCTATGGTTTTGCGGTCGAGTACGATATCGAACGTAAATTTCGTGAAACCCGTTTGTACCAGGTAGCACCGATTTCGACCAACCTCATCCTGTCGAATATTGCCACCCATATACTCGGCCTGCCCAGGTCCTTTTAGTGCTCGATCTTGCCGATATCCTGGTTGTCACCCTGGAGCAGGCGGTAGCAGCGCCTTATTGTTCCTGTCGGCTCGCCGATGCGGGTGCGCGCGTGATCAAAATCGAGCGGAAAGAGGGTGATTTCGCGCGCGCTTACGACAACGTGGTCGATGGTGAATCAGCTTATTTCGTCTGGCTAAATCGCGGCAAAGAGTCGCTCGTGCTGGATATCAAGGATGAAGAAGACGCTGACCTGATGCATCGAATGCTGGCGAAGGCCGATGTCTTTATTCAAAACCTGGCACCGGGTGCGGCCGATCGTTCAGGTTTCGGCGCGGGCAGATTGCGCGAGCTTTATCCACAACTGATTTGTTGCAATATTTCGGGTTATGGAGAACAGGGTGAGTATCGAGACATGAAAGCCTACGACCTGTTGGTACAATGTGAGTCTGGATTGACCTCGATCACCGGTACGCCCGATGCACCGGGGCGCGTTGGTGTTTCAATTTGCGATATTAGCTGTGGGCAGCAGGCTTATAGCGCAATTCTGGAAGCGCTCATCGTGCGTCAGCACAGTGGTGAGGGTTGCGTCGTCGATGTTTCCCTGTTCGACAGCATTGCTGAATGGATGGCGGTACCGCTGCTGCATTATGACAAAGCCGGAACCATTCAGTCGCGCGTGGGCATTAATCATGCGACCATAAGTCCCTACGGTGCATACCGCAGCCGGGATAATCTCACTGTGGTCGTCGCTATCCAGAACGAGCGGGAATGGAAACGGTTTTGCGCCGACGTTCTTGAACAGCCCGAATTAGCCAATGATGAACGCCTACGGTCTAATCGGGCGCGCGTGGCGAATCGGCAACTGGTTGATCAACTGATTAACGGCGTATTTTCGCAAATGGACCTGGAGGCGATTATCGAACGGCTCGACCGGTTCGGCATCGCCTATGGTCGCCTGAACGATGTTTCCGGCCTTTCTAAACATCCCCAATTAAGAAGAATGGCAGTGAAGACTGAATCTGGTGAAGCCAGTGTTGCAGCAGCAGCAGCGATTCGTTCCAACCAGGCTAGCGAAATAAAGACTGTGCCCGCGATAGGCGAGCAGAGCGAATCTATTCGTAGCGAATTCACCTGACTATCTGGAAATTTTAAGGAGCATTAAATGGAAACAATAAGCTGGGCAGATTTTGAAAAAGTAGAACTTCGAATCGGTACCATTATTGCAGTCGAAGATTTCCCTGAAGCACGTGTTCCCGCATTCAAACTCAAAGTTGATTTTGGTGATGAAATTGGCATCAAAAAATCGAGCGCGCAAATTACTGACCTGTATAACAAAGCCGATTTACTCGGTCGCCAGGTATTAGCCGTGGTGAATTTTCCGCCAAAGCAAATTGGACCGATGCGCTCCGAATGCCTGGTAACTGGATTTCATCGGCAGGATGGTGCCGTGGTACTGGCGAGGCCCGAAAGCGATGTTCCTAATGGCGCTCGGTTAGCCTGAAGGACTGTCAAATTATGGTTGTTTAACAGAATATGATGCCTTTATTTTCTAGCTTGGGCTTCATCAGTTGCTTCGACAGCTTTTTGTCGATTGAAACCCCGGAAGACGCCGCGTTGGTCGGTGTCGGTTTGCCCGAAACCTGGTTCATTTGAAAAGCGAGCTAGAGCTTGTAGTCGGGTTCTTCACGATCGAGAATTTCACGCGATTCACTCAGATGAACTTCGGCATAGCGCGTATCTTTCGTATAGAAATCCCACTGCTTAGCGGTTTTTTCGGCGACTTCATCGCTTACCGTGCGTAGTGGTTTCCCGGTCATTAACGCGGTTATATAATTCGAACAGGCGCGCTCAAAGTAATACAACTCATCATATGCGCGTGCGATCGTATCCCCTGTCACCATAACGCCATGGTTACCCATGATTAGTACACGGTTGTCCCCCATCGACGTGGTCAGACGTTCGGCTTCATCACCGAGACCCATACCATCGAATCCAGTGTCGATCGAGACCCGGTTGAAAAAGCGCATGGTGTTTTGATCGATAGGGGGCAAGCCATCGGCTTCAATCGATGCCAGCACGGTGGCGTACTTCGGGTGCACGTGTAATAAACAGCGCGCCTGCGGAACATTACGATGCATCGCACCATGAATCGCCCAGGCAGTCGGATCCGGTGCATTCGGTTTATCCATGGTCGAATCATCATCGGCATCGAGTAATAGCAATTCACTGGCCCGCACATTGGAGAAATGTCGTCCTCTCGGGTTGATCAGAAACTGGCTCGCATCAGCGGAAACCGCGTAGCTGAAGTGATTGGCAACCGATTCGTGCATATCGAGGCGCGCGGTCATGCGAAAAACGGCGGCGAGATTGACCCGGTCCTCGTAGTGCGGGTCGGAGTCGGCGGCAAATTTCTGGGTATCGACAGCGGAAATAGACATGACGGGTTCCTGTTTTTAACGGTGGAGTGAAATTAAACACCACTGTCGACAACTGGACAATCGATTTATTCCGAAGCATAGTATTATTTTACTAATGTACATGAAGCCTCAAATGTTGAATAGCATTTCGTGACTGGATGCCCGATCAACCGCACAACGATGAATTACTTCGCTCACCTGGTTTTAGCACAGCCGACTGTCGAATCGACAGTCGGCAACTTGCTCGGAGATTTTGCGCGCGGAGTCGATCAATCGGCGCTGGATCCGGCCGTGTTAGCCGGGCTGAAAAATCACAGGGCGGTGGATCGCTATACCGATAGTCACCCGAAGGTTAACGCGCTCAAGCAGTGTTTCAGTAAAAAACGAAGACGCTTTGCAGGCATTGCACTGGATGTTTATTTTGATCATTTGCTGGTCAGCTACTGGGCGAATTTTGACCATAGAAGGCTCGACGATGTGATAACAGAGTTTTACCAGCGCATGCAACAGGGGCAAACCCTGATGCCGGGTAGCGAAATGCGTCGGATCACTTCGCGCATGATTACAAATGACTGGTTTGGTTCTTACCGGGATATTGACTCGGTTGCCGAGGCGCTCGATCGCATCGCTACACGTATTCGTTTCCCCAATGCCTTCGATAATGCAATCGAGGATTTACGCGGGAATGAAGATTTGATTCAGAGCGTCTTTTTGCAGTTTTACCCCGAACTGAAGGCTCATGTTGAATCCCTGGAATTCGAAAAACAGGCTATTAGCTAGCAGGCTGTCGGATTAACAGTCGATCACCTTGCCGGGATTCATTATGTTTTGTGGATCGAGTGCCTGTTTGATTGCCTGCATTGTAGCTATCGCATTATCGCCGTGTTCCCTGCGCATATGTTTGAGCTTGCCGAGGCCAATGCCGTGTTCTCCGCTACAGGTGCCGCCCATATCGAGTGCGCGTTCCACCAGGCGTGCGTCAACCTCCAGAGCAGACTGGAACATTTCATCGTCGTCGGGATCGATAAATATGGTGAGGTGAAAATTGCCATCACCGACATGGCCGAGTATCGGTGAATACAGGTTTGTCGAGGCAAGGTCCTGCTGGGTTTCGGTTATGCAATCCGCAAGTCTGGATATTGGCACGCAGACATCTGTAACATAACCTTGACTGCCGGGTGACATCGCCAGGCCCGCATAGTAGGCATCGTGTCGGGCACTCCAGAGGCGATTCCTGTCTTCTTCATTTTCGGCCCATTCAAACCCACTGGCTCCAAATTCCTGTGAAATCTCATCAAATAGTTTTACCTGTTCCGCGACCCAGTCTTTGGTACCGTGGAACTCCAGGAACAGTGTGTCACGCAGCGGATAGTCGGTCTTACTATATTCATTGATCGCCTTGATATAGGCGCGATCAACCAGTTCGATACGAGCTACCGGAATACCCATCTGGATAGTCTGAATGGTAGTGTTAGCGGCTGAACGCACATCGGGGAAGTTAACAATTGCCGCCGAAATTGTCTCAGCCCGGCCATACAGGCGCAGTGTTACCTCGGTAATGATTCCCAGGGTACCTTCGGAACCGACAAATAATCGTGTGAGGTCGTAGCCCGCGGCCGATTTTCGTGCCCGCGTACCGGTATGGATGATGTCGCCATTGGCAGTGACCACGGTGAGCGCAAAAACATTTTCGCGCATGGTGCCATAGCGCACCGCATTGGTACCCGAGGCCCGCGTTGCCGTCATGCCGCCAATCGAAGTATTGGCACCCGGATCGATTGGAAAAAACAGGCCAGTATCGCGCAGGTGCTGATTGAGTTGCTTGCGAGTCACCCCGGCCTCTACCTTGCAATCGAGGTCCTCGCTGTTGACCTCGATGATCTGGTTCATCTGGCTCAGGTCAATACAGATGCCACCCTTAACCGCCTGCACCTGCCCCTCCAGCGAAGTACCAGTACCATAGGCGATGACTGGCGTTGCGCTATCGGCACAGTACCTGACGATTTGTGAAACTTCCTCGGTGGACTGCGCGAAAGCAACCGCATCGGGTGCCTGGACCGGATGCCAGGATTCACCCCGACCGTGTTGTTGCAATACCGAGTCGTTGGTTGACAGGCGATCACCCAGCAATGTTCGCAACTTGTCGATAAGTAATTCCCGGTCGGTTCGATCTGGATTCAGTACGTTACTCATGCCGGTTACCTGTAGGGTTACATGCTGTTTATACCGAAATTATGACTGCTGAAAGATTAAAATGCCAGTTTCCAGGTCGACCAGCAAGCATTTTTGCGAGCATGGCTATAAAACAAATTCACGTATATAATCTGAGTCGAAATTGTCGTCAGAAATATAATTACCAGCAATTTCGGTACAATTAAGGTACTAAAAAACCTCAAAAAAGGGAATAGTTCGGGCGTGAACGAAGTGATGTCGAAAGCTATAACGGAGGCGCAGCTCACCGAAGAGTTAGAGCAACTTCGTTATCGTGAGTCCCTGCTAGACGCTACCGAGAAAATTGCGCACATCG